>NZ_LJQT01000397.1:0-55137 GCF_001400515.1 Pseudomonas meliae
CTGAGCCGAACCTCAATCCACCTGAAATAACAGAACCGCCGTATGACGCAGAGCGTCACGAACTGCATTCCCAAGCGGTGCGTGAGGAACGAGGGGTACCTCTGCCAAACTGTCGTGACTCAAGTGCGCATAGGCATGCCCGACGCCCGTTTTCGAACCTGCGGTACTCAACCATTAATAACGGATGCGTTGCAGGAACTATCATTGAGACTCAGGTGACTGCCCCCGGACCTGATCGGCCGCCTCACCCAACAACCGCTCGATCTGCGCATGCTCCCAGCCACTGAGCAAACTGACCGGGTCGGTGCGCAGCCAGCTTTCGAACGAGCCCTCCCGGCCTTGCGGACAGCAGCACGCCCGACAGCGCGTCGGGCTGCCATCGGTTATTTCCAGCGTCAGCAGCCAGCCGTCGATATCGACCTTTTGCAGCCCGGAGCCGGAGGTTGTGCCGATAAGCCTCAACGACCGTGTGCCCATCGCAGCATCCCGCAGTTGCTGATACACCTCACGAGTCGTCAGAGCTTTCACAGGCGTCACCCGATTCCATTTTTTTGAGTAAAGCACGATTTCGAAGCGTGCAGGATGAGATAACTGCCAGCTCAAAAGCCCTTCAGGGCGCCGCGCTAAACAGGCGCTCGATCTCGGGCCGGGTCTGATTGATCGCACCCAGCTGGCGGATCAGCTCGGCCTGTCTGCTGCCACGTATGCCTGCGGTGGTCATGACCGCGTCGCGCACGTAGGTATAGACACCGCTGACGCCAAACGGCGTGATGTAACGCACGTGCTCGCTGATACCTTGAGTGATGGCCTTGAAGTGCTCGCTGGCGTAATAGGTTCGACGGGCCCAGGCCGATTCGAACACCAGTTCCATCATGATGATGTTCAGGCGTGACGCCTCGACCTTGTGATCAACGTCGGGCGCAGGCGGTGCCGGCTGCGCGTTGTCGTAGGATTGCGCGAGGTGCAGGCGCAGTTTGAGTACGGCATCGGCATCGGCATCGGCACCGGCCATTTCATTCGCGAGCTTTTCAATGGCCTTGCGGGCGGCGGGCAGGTCATCGCTGGCGAGATGGAAATGCAGGTGCATTTTGTCAATCGTCGCCGTTTCGTTGGGAATCGGATCGGGCAGGCGATCCACCAGTGTGCTGGAGCCATCCGGCACGTCGTAAGCAATGGTTTGCTCAAACATGTTCTGCTCGTCGGAGAACAGCAGAGCGCTGGCGTCCTTGAATTGTTGCTGACTTTCGGCGGATAGAAAGCCGATCTCCACACCGCCATCCAGCACGTAGCCCGGCAGTGGCGTGACGCCTTCGATCAGCGGCCACAAATGACCATCCTTTTCACGCGTCAAGTGATGCTGCACATACCAGCCAAGGCCCTCAAGCCTCGCGCACAGAGGGCCGTGAACATCGCGCCAATAGGTGGCGAACAAGTCATGGGGAACGCCGTTCCTGCGCAACACCGTGGTATACGAATTGATAACGATGCTTTCATCGCGAGCGCCGTAGTTACCGGAAAATTCTGAGATATGCATGAGTGCTCTTTGTCCTGAAGATGTTTCTCTCAGGCGCTTCGTCCGCGAGGTAAGTTCAAGGGAAATTACCGGCGGACACATTGGCTCGAAGCGATGCAGGGCGAGACGAACAGATGTCCCCGGTAGGCGCCTGCCAGAGTACGTGCCGACACCACCGACCACATCAGTGCCAGCAGCGCGCCGAGCCCGGTACCAAACACGTCGAAAAAGCTCAGGTGCAGGGTAGCGCCGAGTTTGAGCGTCGCCAGCGCATACACGCCGAGCGGGAAGGTAAATGCCCACCAGCCCAGATTGAATTCGATACCCTGCTTGAAGTAACGCGCCGTGATCAATACAGCCAGCGCCAACCACCACAGCCCCAGCCCCCAGAACAGCGTACCGACCATCACACCGATGCCAGCCACCACCGTGCCGAGCGACGCCAGGCCGTGGGCGGCAAAGATGACCGGGGCCTCGTTGCCCATCACCAGCATGCCCAATGCGCCTGTGCCGATAGGACCAAGTGCCAGCCAGCTCGACGCCGCCATGCTTTCATGAGGCAGTTTGTGCAATGCCAGACGCAACAGCAGAATCACCAGAATGCTCAATGCCACCGGTACCGAGTAGGCCCACAACACGTAGCTGGTGATCAGCACGGTGAACTGCGAATCAGCGGCTGCGAGGTGCGGGGTCAGCAGTCCGCCGCAGGCTGCTGCAACTTCTGCTGCCACCACTGGCAACAGCCAGACAGCGGTCATCTTCTCGATACTGTGTTCCTGACGGGTAAACATCATGAACGGAATCAGCACGCCACACGCCAGGGCCATTGCTACATCCAGCCACCACAATGCTTCGGCCAGCGGCACGATGGCAGTGCCCCAGCGCGCCGGACCATACACCAGCAGGCCGCTGATGACAGTCGCCAGCCCCATGGGAATGGTGCCGAAGAACATCGATACGGTGGAGTGCCCGAACACCTGACGCGCCTCGTCGAAAAACAGCAGCCAGCGGCTGGCATACATGACGCTGAAGAGGGCGAACAGGCCTATGTTCAGGAGCCATAACGCTTCACCCAGCGTGCGCAATGCAGCAATGTCCCCCGGCAGTTGCGCCAGCGCCAGTGACAAAATTCCGGTGCCCATAGTCACTGCGAACCAGTTGGGGGTGAATTGTCGAACGGCCTCCAGCGGGCTCGTCAGCGCTGCAAGAGGCGCGTTGACCTTGTTGATAATAGCGAACCTGCTCATGACCGTATCCTGCTGCTGAATGGGAAACAGGTTTTCAGTCTACGTAGTCACAGACAATCTTCTAAACGGGTAATCTATCTTCTTGTTACCTGATTTTCAGGTAGATTTACCCGGCTACGGAGTTCAGTCTTGAGACTCAACCTGCGTCAACTACAGATTTTTTGCGCAATCACCCGCTGTGGCAGTACCACCAGCGCGGGTCATGCCTTGTCTTTGTCCCAGTCGGCTACCAGCGCGGCATTGAACGAGTTGGAAAGTGCGCTGGGCACCCGGCTGTTCGATCGGGTGGGCAAGCGGCTGGTCCTCAACGATAACGGCCAGACACTGCTGCCACGTGCCATGAAGATGCTGGAAAACGCCCAGCAGATCGAAGACAGCTTTCTATTGCCGGGCGCGACCTTGAATGCTCGCCTGCGAATCGGCAGTAGCAGCACCATTGGCAATTACGTCGTGCCGCAGATAGTCGGCGCACTGCGCAGTTCGACGCCTCTGCTGCGAGTCGATGTGGACATCGGCAACAGCACACTGATTGCTCGCAAGGTCGCGCAGTTTGAAATCGATATGGGCCTCATCGAGGCACCGTGCCATCTGCCAGAGCTGATCGCTGAGCCATGGCTGGTCGATGAAATGGTCATTGTTGCCGGCAGCGCTCATCCGTTGGCGCGGCAACAGCAGGTTTCACTGGGGGAGCTGCAAAACGCTGAATGGCTGTTGCGTGAGCAGGGTTCGGGGACCCGGGAGGAGGTCGAGCACTTGTTGCTCAGGCATTTGCACGATCTGCAGGACATGCGCCAGATAGGCAGTTCTGAAGCGATAATGCGCACCCTTGCTCAAGGCATTGGCATCAGTTGTCTGTCCCGGCGTATCGTCGCCGATCTGCTGGTGAGCGGGCAGTTGCGCACACTCGCCAGCCCGCTGCCGCCGCTCAATCGTCGGTTCTTCATGATCACTCACCGCGACAAGTTCGTCTCACCGAGCCTGGAGCTGTTCAGGGAGGCCTGTCGGCAGTCTGCCGATCAGGCAGGCACGTTGCGCCATGGTTTGAGCCACAACGTCAGCCCGAGCAGCAGCAAAGCGCCGTAAACACAGCTCAGGCCCAATTGCAGCCAGGTGTCGTGAAGCGGGTGCAGGAGCAGGGCGGCGAAGATCATCAGCAGGCTGGCCAGCAGCCAGTGACTGCGCCACGGCAAAACACCGAGCAACGCCTGACGGCGCATCAGCAGCACGCCTGTGACCAGCGCGCCGCCCAGCGCCGCGATGGCGATACCGGTCAGGCCGAAGGCAAAGGGCAGCGTCGCCAGCAGCAGCGCGTTACACAGACTGCCGATCAACTCGCAGTTGAGCGGCAGGCGAGTGTCACCGGCGGCGTAGGCGTAGCGCGCCAGCAAGGCGTTCCAGGCACCAAACATCAGCGGCACGGCAAACCAGGCCAGCAGCTCAGGCAACGGACCCTCATGGCTCTGATTGGGCAGCAACAGGGTCACCAGCGCACCGGCCGCACCGATCAGCCCGGCTACGGCCGGCAGGGTCAGTAATGTGGCGCTGCCCAGCCCGCGTCTGAGTAGCGACAAACGCTGCTCGCCCGCGCTGCCGCTCATCAACCCGAGCAGTACCTGGTTCAGGCTCATCAATGCAATGAGCGGCAGGTTGATCAGTTTGCGCGCCAGATTGACCCAGGTTACCGCGCCTTCACCGAGCAACGACGCGACCATTCGCTCAAGCAAGGCAAGGCCCTGGCTGGCCAGGTTGCTGCTCAGCAGTGGACCAATGCGTTGCAGCAGTTCGCGCACGGCACCGGCTTCTGATTGCCACTGCCAGGGTCGCCATCCCGAACGATACAGGGCAGGCAACAACACGCCCGGCATAAGCACGCTGCCCAGTACGCACGCGCTGGCCAACCCGGTCGATGTTGCGGCGTGGCTGAACGTGGCGAGGTAGATAACGGGTGGCAGGTTGAACAGCAGCGAGCCGAGCCCGGCCAGTACGAAGCGCGAACGGGCCTGCAAAGGTACGCAGAACAGCGCGTGAAGCATGAAGCCGGGTGCGCACCAGGCCAGCCAGCGCAGGCCGCTGGCTGCCTGTGCATAGCCGTCGGCGTCCAGCCCCGGACCGATAAGACGCACCAGAAACCCGGCACCGATCGCCAGCACTGCGCTCAATGCCACCCCGGTCAATAACAAACGCGGTGCCATGCCGCCCAGCCAGCGTTGTTGCCGGTCAGCCGGACGTTGCTGATAAAGGGGCAGGGCGGCAGCGCTGAGCAACCCCGCGGCCAGTGACATACGCAGCGCTTCGGGCAAAAACATCGAGACCAGAAAGGCATCGCTCTGACTGCCGGCACCCCAGGCTGCTACCAACAGCCATTCACGGGCAAAACCGGCTGCCAGACCGGTGAGGGTGGCCAGTGTCAGCCAAAGTGTCGAGCCCAGCATCGTGCGCCCTGCCGATCAGTGAAACAGGGTGAACAGGCCTTTGCCGCCCACCTTGTAGTTGAGGCCGCGGGCGCGCTCACCCTTGACCTCGGCATTCGGCCCGCTGACGATCGCATACGGCGCGACAGGTTTGGACACCACACTGTTGCCGCCCACTACCGCGCCTTCACCGATGTCTGCACCGAACGAGAGCAGCGCGCGGCTGCAGATCCATGCGTAGTCGCCGATGAACACCGGCCCGCCGACCGCCCAGAATTCGGGCTCGGCGAGGTCGTGTCCACCCGCAATAATCAGCACGTGTGAAGCGATGGTGACGTGATCGCCAATCACCAGCCCGCCACGGGCGTCAAGCTGGCAGTGCCAGCCCACGGTGGTGTCGTTGCCGATGCGCAGGCTGTCGACGCCCAGCACCTCGGTATTGCGCCACACAGTCGAACCCTTGCCGATTTTCGCTCCACCGATGCGCAACCACAGCAGGCGCAGGGTATGGCTGGGGATCTTGCAGATCAGGATGTTGTAAGCCTGTTCCCAGGTCCGCAACATGCGGTCACGCAGGGTCGGCCAGTTGATTCCGTACAAAGGAATCAGCGCACCCAGGGTTTCGCTGGACAGCAGCTTGTAGAAGCGCCGCGCCAGCGGGTTTTCGATTCTTGGTTCGATATTCAGGTAGCAGATGAACGACAGGGTGCGATCCTTGATACGTGTTTCAAAGCACACTTCGTTGTCCAGCATCCACTGGTAGGCGGCTTCCAGCTCTTCGAGCGGCACCGCCATCTTGCGCGCGTAGTCGGGCAGTGCCTCTCTGAGATTATGAGAATGCATCATGCGGTGTTTCATGAGGAGGCTCCCGGCTCGTGTGAGGCGTCAGGGTGTTGAGGAGTCGTTTCGGCCTTGGCGCGCAGGCGTCTGGTTTCGTGCAGGCTGATGCCGACAAATAGCCAGAACAAGGCAACCAGCACGCTGGTGAAACTGAAGTAGTGGTCAAACAGGCCGCTGAACAAAGCAGACAGCACGCCCGTGGTGCAGCCCAGCGCAATGGCGTTTTCCCGAGTCAGCACTACCCGGTCGCTGCCTGGGCGAACTTCTTTCCACCAACTGATGGTCACGGCGATGAACAGCAACATGCCCGGCAGGCCGATCTTGTAGATGAAGTTCAGCCACAGGTTGGAAATACCGAATTTTGTATAGCCCAGTACCGGCGGGTCGACCTTGAAGCCGATGCCGAACGGGAAGGTGGCGACTGCGTCGGGAAAATGACTGTATTCCAGGAAGCGAATCGCGGTACTGGCGTCGTCGGAGGTGAACAACCCCATCAGTCGGTCCTGCAGCGGCGGGTAGAACGCCAGCAGGAAAATACCGGCGACCAGTCCGCCCATCAGTAGTCGCCCCAGATGCGGAATGCGTCGCCGGGCCATCAACAGCATCACGGCGATCAGGCTCAGCAGCGCGCCGCGTGAGCCGGTCAGCAACAGACCGATGGCACCCAGTGCCGCCACCGTCAGGCCCAGCCTGCGCGCCGAGCCGGTGCGCGTCATACCGAAGCAGAATGCCAGCGGCAGCAACATGGCCAGAGCACCGCCTGCCACGTTGGGGTGCATCCACGGTGAGCCCATGCGGCTGGCAAGCGAAAGCAGGCTCTCGCTCAAGATGTCTGCACCGCTGTAGCCCAGGCTGCCGAGGATCGGAATGATGGCAGTTGCCGAGCCTTTGGTCACATACACCGAGATCGACAGCACCAAAAGCAGCAAAGTCCCGCCGAGAAGCGCCATGACCGCCTTTTCCAGGGTCTTGAGGTCAGTCAGCAAGCGCGGTACCAGAAACAGGGTAGACAGGTTGAACAGCCAGCGAACCCAGTTGATCGGGCCGTTGCCGTCGGCGACGACGGTCAACTGGCCGACCAGAAACGGGAACGCACTGAACAGCATCAATGCCACCAGCAATTTTTCGGTGCTCAGCATTTTGGGCACAGTGTTGCGTTCCTGAAAGACTGCATGCAGCAGGTAGCTGGCCCAGGTCAGCATGATCAGCGCTTCGGACACCGTGGTACGAACGCCAATCTGAATTGTAGAGTAGGGCAGGAAGGTCCCGATCAGGCAGAACAGCACGAGCCCACGGACCGGGCGGCGAATGATCGTGGCCGCCGCTGCCAGACCGATTGCTGCCGCCACGACGAACGGTGCAGGCAGCATGCAGATCATCACACCGAATATCAGGCTGAACATCAGCCCCAGGGGTAAGGCCAGTGGCATCAGCGCAATTCCTCCAGCGTCGCGTGCACGCGTTCGCAAAAGGCTTTCAACTGGTAGCGTTCTGTCCATTCCCTGGCAACTGCGGGGTCCTCTTCGGGCGCATGCGACAACGTGCCCATCAGTCTGATCAGGTTGCCACTGTCGACAGGTGAAAAGCGCGGGCTGTCGGGCGGAGCGATTTCATCCAGCGAAGAGCCTGTGGCCACGGCAACCGGCGTGCCTGTGTTCAGTGCTTCGATCACCGGTAGCCCGAAGCCTTCGCTTCTGGACGGCTGCCAGAGTCGCTCGGCATTTTGGTAGACCGCGTGCAGTTCTGCATCGCTCAGGCCGCTGAGCACGTGCAGGCCCGGTAACTGGCGCTGGGCTTCGGTCAGCGGATCGTCGCCACCGACCAGTACCAGTTCCGGGGTGTCGACAAATTGCATGCGTGCGGTCTGCCAGGCATCCACGAACCACTTGATGTTCTTGCGCGGTTCGCGTGTGCCCACGCATAGCCAGTAACGCAGGGGCATTCGCAGTTGGCTGATATCAGCCGGCTCACCCTTGAAACCTTCTACCAGCAACGGCACCACGCGCAGCTTGCCTTTGACCCTGGGAAACAGGCGCGCGACTTCGTTGGCAGTGAATTGCGACGGCACCCAGATCTGGTCGGCCACTTTCAGCGACCAGGCAATCGAAAGGTAGTCGGTCAGCCGGTAAATCCTGGCTTTCAGTCGTGAGCCGTGACTGTTGTGCTGAGTGATCTGAAACAGATCGTGCAGCTGTAATACGTAGCGCATGTCAGCCGGTTTGCGCCCCAGCGGCAGGCCCATGTTGATGTTGGCGAAGTAGATCTGCACCCCGGCATCACGCAGGGCACCCGGCAGGAACATGCCTTCGAAGCGCAAGCGATCCGGCAGGCGATGCACCGAGTCCAGTGGTGCCGCCCAGCGTGGAGTGTGCATCAAACGGCGTACCGGGTGATCGTAGGGTGCCACGCCGAACAGCTGCAATTGCACGTCCGGATGTTCACGAAACGCCTGTTCCAGCGCGAAATTCTGGCGACCGATGCCGCTGATGGGGTAACCGGCTGCCGCGCGGTAGTCGAGTCCTATACGCATGAGCGCGATCCTTGCTTGGGGAGCGAAAAGCGGGTGTAGATCACTTCCAGCTGGGCGGCCGAAACGGACCAGTCGTGCCGGGGACGCACATAAACGCGGCCGGCTTCGCCAATCTGGTCGAGCCGTAACGGTTTATCGGTGTATTCAATGATCAGGGTTGCCAGCCCGGACGCGTCTTCGCTGCCCAGGTAATGTTCGCCATTGGTGACCGACAACCCGGAAACGCCTTGCGCGGTGGTGACTACCGGCAGTCCGGCGGCCATGGCTTCCAGCGTCTTGAGCTTGGAGCCGCCGCCCTGGCGCAGGGGCGCGAAGAACATTGAGGCACTGGCCTGCAAGACGCGCAGGTCAGGTACGAAACCCAGCCATTCGATACGCGGGTCAGGCCAGCGTTCACGCCAGGCTTCAGGCAGCCCGAAGCCGCCGATGGCAAAGCGCACAGCAGGTGCCTGAGCCCAGACCAGCGGCATGATTTCGTCCAGCGCCCATTCGATGGCATCGATATTGGGGCCATATTCGTAGTTGCCGATGAACAGCAGGCGATGGCTGTTTCGGTCCGCATGAACGCTGGCGTAGTAAGCGCAGTCGACACTGTTGACGACATAAGACGTGGCCCTGCCGCTCAAGCGCGACAGCACCTTGGCGTCGTCTTCGGTGACCGCGATCAACTCGCCGGTCTGGCGAAATACCCGGGTTTCCCAACGCCGGTAGCGCCAGCGGTCATACACGGCGAAGGCATTGGCCCAGCGTGGCAGGCGGTCGTAACTGGCGGCGCCAAGGTCTGATTCAACATTATGTTCGGTCAGCACGAACGGTTTGCCTGAACGCTTGAGTACGCGTTCGAATGGCTGAAAGAAATAGGTGTGCTGCAACTGGATGATGTCCCAGTCTTCTTCAAGCAATTGCTCGAAGACTTTTTCCAGTTTCGGGGCGTAGCCGTTGACGCTGGCGAGCATCGGCGCAGGTGCAAACGCCACGGCCAGCAGTGTGCGCAGGCTCAACAGCGGGCGTCGATCGATTACGATCAAGCGCTCCAGCCAGGGTTCCAGTGCCGAATGAGCGCTATCGTCCAGCGCGTTCTTGGACTGCACCAGCAGGGTGATGCGATGGCCGCGCGCTGCCAGATTGCGCAGCAAATGGTATTCCCGGGTTTTGCCGCCGCTGGTGGTAGGCCAGGGCAGGTAAGGGAGCGTCCATAGAATTCGCATACTCAGGGCTTCCATTCCAGAATTTGCAGAGTCGGCTTCAGCAGCAGAGTGACACCCTGGCTTGCGGACAATGGAGTGCGGCTGCCGCTCAGCGGGTCATGCACGACCGCGTCGGTGATGTTCGGGAAATTCAGCGAGGTGCCGGTCGCACTCCAGAACATCAGTAGATGAGTGCCATCGTCACGGGTCCACGGCACTGCGTAAAGATCGCCCGGTACACGGCTCACTGCGGGCGGCTCGGCGGGTTGCAGGCGCGGGCCGGTGATCTTGAGAAAATTCTGCAGTGCGGTGTAGACCGGTTTGGGGCTGGCTTGCAGGTCAAGCAGGCCGTAACCCTGATCGCGGGCCGAGGCGCGCTCATCCAGATCACTGAGATTGAACAGGAAGATGCGCTGGAAATCCATCGCACTCATCAGTGCCAGACGGCGCAGGGTGTAGTCAGCCTGACCTGAAGTGCCAATCAGATGTTGCATCTCCACTGGGCCTGCATAGCTTGACCAGCCCCATTCAGTGGCCCACACCTGCTTGACGCCATTGTTGTGCAGCAACTGGTTCATGGCATTGGCGCGCACCAGAAAATCGCGGTCCGGTAGCGAATCGCCTTCGGGGTACTCGGAATACGGATGGTATGCCGCCACGATGTTCTGCTGGCTCAGGCCATTATCGAGCAGGGCCTGCAGCATGTAGCCAGAGGTACTGTGCATCTGACTGTAATAAGCCATGCCCGCAGTGACGATGGTCTTGTCCGGCAGGGCGGCGCGAATCGCGCTGGCAGTGGTGGTCAGCAGGCGTCCATAGGCGGTCGGGTCCTCCTTGGGCAGCCAGACAATGTTCGGCTCGTTCCAGACCTGCCAGTTGTTCACCTGTGGATAGCGCTGGGCCAGGGCGGTCATGCGTGCGGCAAATACGTTGAAATCCGTGGGCGGATACTGATCGCGGCTTTTCGCACCGGCCGGTGCGCTGCTGGCGAAAGGTGCCGAGCCCACCAGATAAGCCACCGTGTTGTAGCTGTGCGCCTTGATTGCGGCCATGGCGGCATCCAGCTCGGTCAGTGCGTAGTGATCCTTTTGCGGCTCTATCACCGGCCAGTGAATGGTCAGGCGCACCCAGTTGAGGCCCAGTTCGTCCAGGCGGCTCATCTGTTGTTGATAGATATCAGGCGCAAAATACTGAAACTGCACGTTGACGCCCAGAAAGTCCGCCCAGACCACCTCGAGAGGTGCCTTGAGGACCGTTGCTGCCTGGGCCGCGCCAGTCATTGCTGCGCTGAGCAGTGCGCTCGCGACGATTTGCCGGAATCTGGATGGACGCTGCATGTCACTTCTCCTCGCACGCCTGGCGGAATACATCCCGAAAATGCTCTGCGGTGTGGCTCCAGACTCTGGCCTTGCCCATGTGCGAGGCGTTTTCGGCCCATTTTTTGACCAGCTCCGGATCCGCGCAAGCTTGCGTCAGAGCCTTTGCCAGTCCGTCCACATCGCCTTGCGGATAGATCATGCCGTTGCCGTGCGAGACTTCTTCGGCAAACGAGCGTGCATCAGAAGTAATCACGCCCCTGCCACACGCCACCGCCCATGACAGCGCGCCGCTGGTGCCGCGCAGTTTGCCCAGAAGCTTCAGTTTGCTCGATTCGCGATAAGGCAGGACCATCACGTGATGGGCCTGGATTACCTGCGGGATCTGCTCGGCAGGCAGGTCCAGTTGCCAGTCGATCAGATCGACAAGGCCCAGTTGGCGGATACGCAGGCGCAGTTGCTCCAGGTAGCTGCCGGACGGGCCGAAGGCCATTTCCGGCTCGCTGCCGCCTGCCAGGGTCAGGCGTACGGTCGACCTCAACGCAGGCTGCGCGGTGAAAACGCTGGCCAGCGCATCAAGCAGGTCTTCGATTCCCTTGCCGCGATAAATGAAGCCGAAATACAGCAGGCGCAATGGCTTCAGAGGTGGTAGCGGGGCGGGAGCGATGGCGACGTTGCCGTGACTGATCACCGCCATCTGTGCGGTTTTCAGCCCCATGCGCTGACGCAGGCTCTGGCTGCCCGCCTGGGTCAGTGTCACCAGACGGGTCATGTGCTGCGCCAATTGCCGTTCTTCACGCAGGCACAGCGGGTCGGCCAGCACCGTCGCCATTTCCGGCAGCGGTGAGCGCATGCCGCTGGCGATCGATAAGGGCCACGGTAGTTTTTCGCGCCGCCACACCAGCCGCTCGGGATCGTGCACTGTCGCGGTCAACGGCAGCTTCGGGAAGCGTCGACGCAAGGCACGCAGGGCCTGAAACTCTGCCAGCCGTCCGCCACCCAGTTCGGCATGGACCAGATCGATTTCGCTCCAGTCCGTTTCGGCCACGCGCTGTTCTGCGGCACGTGGATCGTTGCCGACACCCAGCAGCGGTGTACTGACCTGCAGGCCGAGGCTTTCGAGCGCATGCCGCAGGTGACCGGCATAATCGGCGATGCCGTTCTGCTCGGGTGGCAGCGGCGCAAGCAGGGCAATGCGCATCAGCCTCGGCTCCCGATCCGTTTGAGGAAGTTAAGTACCTGCTCCGGTACCTCGAAACGACGGCGGTTGATAATGATGCCGTCGACTTTCTTGAATGCGGTATTGAGGTTATTCAAGGTGTCTTCCAGCATCGGCACGGTGGTGTCTTCGGCACGCACCACCAACACGATCAGGTCAGCCTTGCGTAGCAGCACAAAAGCATCCTGATTGGCGGAAAGTGCCGAAGCGTTGATCAACACGATTTCGCCAGGACTGGCCGGGCCGCGGCCTTCGGTGCGGACCCGATGACCCTGTTCGATCAGTAATGTACTCAGCCGCTCGATCACGAACGACACGCCTGCGCCGGACTTGACCGACGTGAAGCCGATGGTCAGGCCGCGCTCATCTACCTGATCGAGCGGCAAAATGCCGTATACCCGGTGCAAATTGGAGGTGAAGGCTGCACTGCGCTCCTGAGCACGTTCCAGGTCGGGGAGGCTGGTCCAGACTGGAACGCCGAAGCTGCTCTCGATCTTGTCGCCGTCGTGGATGCGCTGGTCCAGCAGGTAGAAGAAGTACAGCGCCACGGCACCGACCACAATACTCAGCGGGAATGCCAGAAACAGCATCAGCAGGCTTTTCGGGAACACCCGGCTGGGGTTGAAGGTGGCGTCTTCGATGGTCGCGATATTGCTGATCTGGCTGTTGTCCAGCTCACGGTCAATACGCGATTTTTCCAGGCTGTCCTTGTACAGCGCATAGCTTTTCTCGGCCGCATCCAGTTCGTTCTGCAGGCGCGAAAGCTCCGGCTCCAGATTCAGTGCCTGCTGGCGGTCGCTTTCCAGCTGCGCGATCTGCGCATTTTGCTGAACGAGCTGGGTTTGCAGGCGCGCGTAGCTGGTCTTCTGATCGGCGTACACGTTCTGCATGCGGTTGTAGATGGGGTTGGGAGTGATGCTTTCAGAGCGCTGGACGGTGGCTCCCTGTTCCTTGAGCAGCTTCTTGAGGTTGTTGACCTCCTCATTGATCGCCCGGATTGGCGGCGCCTCTTCCTTGAACGAGCGGAGCATTTCCTGACGCTCCACTTCCTTGCCATTGATGCGGTTCTGCAAGTCCTGGCGATTGGGGTTCAACGCCAGTTCGCGACCTGCCGAGACTGTCTTGGGTTGCTCTGCCAACTGCTTTTTCAGCAGGTCCAGGCCGGCCTTGGTAGACGCAATGGAACGGGTTGTGTTGTTGCGCTCGGTACGCAGATCGTTGAGCCCCTGCGAGGTATCCGCCAGGCGCTGGGAAATGCTCACTGCGCTCAACTGGTTCAGGTAATTCTGGATTTGCTTCTTGTACTCGATGATGTTCGCGCCGGTCGTTTTCACTTCCGATTCATAGAACGCGTACAGGCTGACCCGGCCCAGTGTCTTTGTGCGTTGCAACTGGTACTCGGTGATCCAGGTCCTGAGCACGGTCTGGGCGATGTCCGGGTCGTTCCAGGTAAATCTCAGCTCCATCACCGACGAGCCCGGTTCGTGGCTGACCTTGAAGTTTTTCTCCAGATCCTCGGCCAGGCGTTCGGCCTGCGAGCGATGCTCCACCAGACCGATAAATTGCAGAACGTTGCGTACGCCGTTGACGACTGCCCCGACGACTGCCTTGAGGCCGTTTTTCACCGACGCCAGAACGCCGGTTTCAGGCGGCACCATAGACAGCTCGGCGAGGTATTTTTCGGACACGGCACGCATGATCGGTCGCCCGCTGAGCATGCGCTCTTCGTCGAGCAGCGGATCACGCAGGCCGCTCGGTATAACGATAGCCTGACGGTCGGACAGCTCGATAGGCACAGTGCTGCTGTCACGACCGGGCTTGACCAGCAGCAAAGCTGTGGACTCGTAGCGGTTGGGGAGCAGAAACGCGCCCAGAAGGATGATGACGAAGGTCGCCACCACGGTGATCCTGACTTCGCGCTTGAAAATGAACAGCAGGCGCAGCAGGTCGCGGAATGAGCGGATGTTGATCATGTCTGTTTCCCTGACAATTAATTGTTGTTGCGCAGCTCGTAGTTCATGCCCAGTCCGATCGACTTCGCGAAGGGGATCAGCTGGTTGAAATACAGGGATACGCCGTCAACCTTGTTGCCGACCGATGATTTGGGAACGAACACGATATCGCCACGTTTCAGCAGTACCGGCGCTGTAGGGCCACCCGCACCACCCGCCCAGAGAAACTTGCTGTAATCAAAGAAGTAGGTCTTGTAGAGCCCGTTTTCTTCCTGACGCAGCAGCGCGACCTGGCCGGCATCGGCATCCAGCGCTACACCGCCCGCGCCGACAATCGCCTGATCGAGATTGGTGGCGACATTGACCGGCAATGTCACCGAGTTGCGCACGGCACCGCCGACAAATACGGTATTGCCCGGTGACTGGGAAATGTTGATGGTCAGTGCAGTCTCGCGGTAGACATTCTGCAGCTTGCTTTCCAGCAGGTCATTCAACTGCTGGAGTGTCAGGCCCGCAGCCTTGACAGTGCCGATGTAAGGGTAGGAAAAGGTGCCGTCGTTGAGCACCTGAAACAGGGTCAGCTCATAGATGGAGTTGGCGGTAAACGCCGAAATCGACGGTGCCTCGCCGCTGTTGCGCACGATTCGCAGGGTATCGCCAGGGCGGATTCTTTCCGACGGCAGCGGTTTGCCCGCCAGTGCGCGACCTGCTGCCTGACCGGCTTCAATTTGCGCACGGTCATCCGGTAAGCCCACCCTGGACGGGGTGTTACATGCACTCAACAGCAATAAGCTTGCGATCAGCATCATGCTTTTCATTGGTCCTGAACTCCTGTCGAGCACAAATACGGCTCCCTTGCGGGTAATAAATTCATGTTGGCGGGTACTGCCTGTTCCGGTTGCTATCAATTGAAAACCGAGTGAATCAAGCGGCGTTTGCCGCTCGTGGATCAGCTCTTCACAGTCTTGTCGGGAACACGTCCGTAAATATCGGTGAAACGCACGATATCGTCTTCGCCCAGGTACTCACCGCTCTGCACCTCGATCATCACCAGGTCGATGACGCCCGGATTGACCAGCCGGTGCGTGAACCCCGGTTTGATGAACGTCGACTCGTTGGTATCAAGCATGAATTCACGCTCGCCGTTGGTGACGGTGGCCATGCCGCTGACCACGATCCAGTGCTCGCTGCGGTGATGGTGCATCTGCAATGAGAGTGATGCCTGCGGGCGAACCACAATGCGCTTTATCTTGAAACGCTTGCCTTCTTCGAGCACCGTGTAGGTGCCCCACGGACGCGTGACGGTGCGGTGCAGACGGTAGGCATCATGGCCCTGGCTCTTGAGCTCCTGAGCGATGACCTTGACGTCCTGACTGCGGCGTCCGTCTGCGATCAGCAAGGCGTCGGGGGTGTCGATGATGATCAGGTTGTCGAGGCCGATAGCGCCCACCAGACGTTTGGGTGAGTCGATGTAGCAATTGCTGACGTCATGCAGCACGGCTTCGCCATTGCAGTAATTGCCTTGAGCGTCGACGGGAGACAGCTCACGCACGGCCTGCCAGGAACCGATGTCACTCCAGCCGAGTTGGCAGGGCACTACGGCGACCTTTTCGGATCGCTCCATCAGCGCGTAGTCGATGGAAATGTCCGGGGTCAGGGCAAACGATTCGCTGTCCAGCTCGACTTGCAGTTCACGATTGCCTTCCTTGCGCGGGCTCGATGCCAGGCAACTGCTGACCGCATTCAGCACGTCAGGCGCGTGAGTACGCAGCTCTTGAAGCACGGCATCGGCACGCATGCAGAACATCCCGGCATTCCAGAAATGCAGACCACCGTCCACATAGCCCTGGGCGGTGACTGCATCGGGTTTTTCGACAAAACGGGCGACCTGACAGGCATCGGCGTCAAGTGCCGGGCCTTTTTCGATATAGCCAAAACCGGTTTCCGCTGCGGTCGGCACGATGCCGAACGTCACCATCCAACCCCCAGTGGCCAGCTTCTGCGCGGCCGTCACTGCTCTGGAGAATTCCTCGACATTGGTAATCAGGTGATCAGCAGGCAAAACCAGCAACTGCGCGTCATCGCCATACAGCTGGCTGACATGCAGCGCAGCGGCAGCGACCGCCGCTGCGGTATTACGCCCGAAGGGCTCGAGGATGAAATCCAGACGCGCATTGCCTTTGTTCAACTGGCGATAGTCGTCCACCGTGCGGAAGTACACTTCCCGGTTGGTAACCGTCAGCAGGCGGTCGACTCCGGGCAGACCGACCGCCCGCAGGAAGGTCTTCTGCAGCAGGCTCTGGCCGTCGGGAAGGCGCATGAACGGCTTGGGCATGGCTTCTCGCGAGACCGGCCACAGACGGGTGCCGGAGCCACCGGCGATGATGCAGGGAATAAGCGTGCTCATCAGTAAGCCTCGCGAGTGAATAGCACTGCAGGCACAGTGCGCATAAGGATGTACAGGTCGAACCAGACAGACCAGTTTTCGATGTACTCGAGATCGAACTCGACGCGTTTTTCGATTTTTTCCACGGTGTCGGTTTCACCACGATAGCCGTTAATCTGCGCCAGCCCGGTGATCCCCGGTTTGACGCGATGCCGCGACGTGTATTCTTTCACCGCCTGCTCGAACAAAATCCCTGCAGCCTTGGTGGCCGTCGCATGTGGGCGTGGCCCGACCATTGACATGCTGCCTGCCGCTACGTTGAACAGCTGTGGCAGTTCATCCAGGCTGGTCTTGCGAATGAAGCGCCCGACCCGTGTGATTCTGGCATCGCCACGGGTGGTCTGGCGCTCGGCCGTTGCATCGGCCTGGTGCTGATGCATGGAGCGGAACTTGAATACTTCGATCAGGCGATTGTTGTAACCGTAGCGCTTCTGGCGGAAAAACACCGGGCCTGGGGAGTCGAGCTTGATCGCCAGCGCAACCAGCAGCATTACCGGTGACAACACCAGCAAAGCGAGCGACGACAGAACGATATCTTCGGCGCGCTTGATGAATGGAGACCAGCCACTGAGCGGCAGATCCGACGCATTGAACATCGGCAGCCGGGCCACTTCGGTAATGCGGTTGTGGGTATGCCGGAAGGCAATCATGTCCGGCACCAGCAACACGTTGACCGGTAGCCTGCGCAGTTCGCGAATGATGTAATCCATGCGGTTTTCCGCCGTCCAGGGCAGGGCGACCAGCACCTGGGTCACTTTCTCTTCGCGAATCAGCCGTTCCAGGTCGCTGGTATTGCCCAGCAGAGGCAGGTTGGCTACGGTCTTGGGCATGCGACCGATCCGGTCGTCGATAAAGCCGGTGACACCCGAACGGATGTCCTGATGCTCAAGCAGGTACTCGGCCAGGCGCAGGCCATTTTCCGTCGCGCCCAGAATCACAGCGTGTTGCAGGAATACACCCTTGCGCATCTGCCGCTTGAACAGCATCAACAGCAGCAGGCGAATGATGCCGAACAGCGCCAGGCTGGTCAGGTACCAGATCAGCGATTCTTCGGGAGAGAGATAGCCGAACAGCCCCATTGCCTGTTGCATGAACAGCAATAGCCCGAAGGCTGCGGTCCAGGCAACTGCCAGCGCGCCCATGCGCAGATCGTTGCTGAACAACGCTTCGGAATAGACGCCCATGCCCTGAAACACCAACACGCCGACAAAGCCGAAAAACAGCAGCATGGTCAGATAACCCTGCTGTGTTTCCGGGCCGTCATGCTTGATAAGCAGCATGATTGCAAGGCCGGGCAGAATGCAGGCAATGCCATGCGCCAGGCGAATACCGAAAAGAAAGTATTCGACCAGACTGGTGCGGGTGAGCGAAAGACTGTCGACCGGCTGCAACCTCATAGAACTCCCTTACTCCCTGTATGCGTCTGGATCCTGCTGATCCCAGGCGATTTGCAATGACGCGTTTGCAGCTTCAAATAGGCATCTGTTCACAGATAGTGTCCAAGCGTAGCCAGTTACGTGTCGAGGTCATGACGAATCCGGACTGTCTTTTGTGAATATCACTTTATATATGTCGTCCTGTTCCGAATTTTATTTAAGACTTTTCAACCATTTGTAGATGAAACTTCCCTCAAGTGAGGGGCCTGCTGTCAGTAAAGCTCATGAAACAAATAGCGTCAGTACAAAGGTGTGCCAACTCTGATGCAATCGTTGCTCCAGAGCTTCTGCTTCCGGGTTTTGCCCAGTATTGGCGGGGGTTGATCTGTTCTTGATGACGTGAAAAAAATTTCTGTGACGGGTGGGCCTTTTTGACATGTGCGGGGTCACAGTCATGCGTCGTGCGAAATGTATGCGGGCGCTGATTACAGAAAGAGCGTCGTTCGCAGGCTACAATTCGTAGGGTTCGTCAGAGGAGGTGTCATGACACAACGCAGGGCAATGCTCATTCTTCACGGTAAACAGGCGCTCAACGAAGACGTACGTGATGCCGTTGCAGACAAGCGCAAGCAGGGCTGGGAGCTGGACGTGAGGCTCACCTGGGAAGCTGGCGATGCCCAGCGCCTGGTTGGCGAAGCGCTGGCCGCCGGGCATCGGCATATCGTGGCGGGCGGTGGTGACGGTACCTTGCGAGATATCGCCGAGGCCCTGGCGCTGGCCGAAACACAAGCCAGCCTGACTATTTTGCCGCTGGGCACTGCCAACGATTTTGCCCGCGCAGCCGGGGTGCCTCTTGAGGTCTCCAAGGCTCTGCAACTGATGGACGTAGCACCGCGTGCCGTCGATCTGGGTGAAGTCGGCGGCAAACTGTTCCTCAACATGGCTACCGGCGGCTTTGGCAGTCAGGTAACGGCCAACACATCCGAAGACCTGAAAAAGGTATTGGGCGGCGCGGCCTATCTGTTTACCGGCCTGACAAGGTTCAGCGAATTGCATGCTGCCCACGGCGAACTCACCGGGCCGGATTTCCACTGGCGTGGAGACCTGCTGGCGCTGGGTATCGGCAATGGCCGGCAGGCAGGCGGTGGACACGAGCTGTGCCCGACCGCACTGGCCGATGACGGTCTGCTCGACATCAGTATCCTGCCCGCGCCTCAGGAAGTGGTCGGCACGCTGAGGAGTCTGCTGGAAGGCGGGCTGGGCATCGACAACATGTTCATTCGCGCGCGTTTGCCTTGGGTAGAACTCAAGTCGGCTCAGGGGCTGGACATCAACCTCGATGGTGAGCCGTTGTCTGGCGAGGACTTGCGCTTCGAAGCTCGGCCGGGCGCGCTTCAGGTGCATTTGCCGGCGGATTCTCCGGTGCTGAGCCGTGCACCGATGCTCAATCGTCCAGACTGATAATCCGCTCGCGAACGCAAAACAGTACCAGCCCGGCGACGTCGAATATCTGTAGCCGCTTCATGACCTGGGAGCGGTGGGTCTCGATGGTCTTGATGCTCAGTCCCAGGCCGACGGCAATCTCACGTGTGGACTTGCCGCGCACGATCAGACGCAGGATTTCCAGCTGGCGAGCGGTCAGGTGATACCGCTCCTTGGCCGCCTGGGCCCTGTCCGAGCGTGTTCCGCGCAGGGCGCGCTCGATAACGGTATGAGCGATGGCCGGGCTCAGGTAGCGTTCGTTGTTGCGCAGCGCTTCCAGTGCCTGTTCCAGTTCGGTCGCGGTGGTGTCCTTGAGCAGATAGCCGCGAGCCCCGATGTCGAGCGCACGCATGATCATGTCCGGATCGGTGTGCATTGACAGGATCAAGACCTTGCAATGTGGCTGTACTTTAAATAGTTGTTCAAGCGCCTCAAGGCCGTCGACGCTCTTCATCCAGATATCGAGCAGGATGATGTCGGGTTTGAGTCGCTGCGCCAGGCTCGACAACTGCGCGCCGTCCGCCGTTTCACCGATAATGGCGTAGCCCGGCATTTCTGCAACCAGCGCTCGCACACCGGCTCTGATCAGGGAGTGGTCGTCGACCAGTAACAGATTGCAGGTCATTGTGGCTTCTTGTGTAAATGGGACCGCCGAGGCGTGCTTTCAGTCCCTGGTCAACCTTTAAGACGATTTGAAAGCAGTGAAGACAATAGGACGGAAAACCCTGACGTGACAACATCACTTCAATGACATTGCGTGTGTGATGCTCGACAGTCGAGCGTTATCGTTGGGTTGCATCCTTCACCGCTGCCGATTGCGAGGAAGCGCTGGCCAGCTTTTCCAACAGCTCCAGCTGTTCGTTGTTGTCCATCGTCAACTCACCCGTTTGCGGATCGAGAAGCTCGACCTGCCAGGACATCAGCATCAGGCAGTTTTTGACGGTCAGCAGGGTTTCCTGTGAGAGTTCATTGGCCTGGTCGCCGCTTTTCAATAATTGACACAGCTGACGTGAAAACTCGGCAATACAAGGCACAGGCGCGGCTTCCGCCTCCTGGGCCAGCGTGCGCAGGGTGGTCAGAAGGCAGCCGGTGGCGTCCTCGTCGTTGGGGATCAACTCCAGGTGCGAAAGACATTCTTCCGACTTGTACAGAAGTGCCTGAGAGGTGCTCAGGAACTGGTCGTGCTTATGCTGCCAATCGTTGTTGCTCAGCATCCTTTGTCTCCACTGATCATGGATAGCGAACTTCCGCCCGCGGCGAATGGCTGACAGTTAATGTCGATTTCAAACAAAAGTATGTAGGGCATTTCTGAATGTTGCCAGCGCCGCTTGATTACAAGGTTTGAAAAGCGGACACGAACCTGACGCCATTCTTGTATTGAGAATGGCGTCACAATAGTGGCAATTAGATGTCGATCATATCAGGTTATCCCCGATTGACTTTTTGTGCTTCTTTGATTTTTACCTTGAGCGACTGGGTATGTTCAGACTTTTCCAGAACGCGCTCATCGTCGTATTTGTCTGGCAGGAAAGCGACACCAGTAAATCATGATGGTAAAGTGACATCAATACTGAGAATGGCCTTTCATCGCCATTAAGGTCCGGCTGGTTTCAGCCGATACAGGCTCAACAGACTCATCGTGACCATTGCTTCAGGAGCTAATAATGGCAGGCATTCTCGACACAGTAGATCAGCGCACACAACTGGTGGGCGAGAATCGCCTGGAAATCCTCATGTTTCGCCTTGCCGGTCGGCAATTGTTTGCGATCAACGTGTTCAAGGTCCAGGAAGTATTGCAGCTACCCAAGCTGACCCTTATGCCGCAACGTCACTCGTTCGTCTGTGGCGTTGTCAACCTGCGTGGCCAGACCCTGGCGGTGATCGACCTTTCCCAGGCCATTGGTATGGGGCCGCTGGTGCCGGGGCCTGGCAGCACGATCATCGTCACCGAGTACAATCGCTCGGTTCAGGCCTTCCTGGTAGGTGGTGTGGATCGCATCGTCAACATGAACTGGGACGCGATCATGCCGCCGCCGGCCAGCGCCGGTCGTCAGCATTACCTGACGGCGATCAGCAAGGTCGATGACCAACTGGTAGAAATCATCGACGTCGAAAAAGTACTTGCCGAGATCGTGCCGTACAACGCCAAGGTGTCCCGCGAGAAGCTCGAAGACCCGGTACTGGAAAATGCCCGTGGTCGTGAGGTGTTGCTGGTCGATGACTCCAAGGTGGCACTGGCGCAGTTGCGCGACACGCTGTCTCAATTGGGCCTCAAGCTGCACGTGGCCAGTGATGGTCTCAAGGCGTTGAACATGCTCAAGGGTTGGGCGGACGCGGGCGAGAACGTCCATGAAAAGCTGCTGATGGTATTCACCGATGCCGAAATGCCGGAAATGGACGGTTATCGCCTGACCACCGAGTTTCGCAACGATCCGCGTTTGCGCAGTCTGTACATCGTTCTGCACACCTCGTTGTCCGGCAGCTTCAACGAATCGATGGTCAAGAAGGTCGGTTGCGACAACTTCCTCTCCAAATTCCAGCCCGACAAGCTGGTCGAAGTAGTGCGCGAACGTCTTTTGATGATTGGCTGATACCTCGCGCGATTGTTGATCGCGGATGCCTGCCGCTCCGGCTTCGGATAAGCTTCGATGTCTTCGTCAAAGCTTATCCCGCCATCAAAGGAACCGGCTCTCATGTTGCGTCTCAGCTCTCTCTATCGTTTCCCTCTCAAATCCTGCAAGGCGGAGACGCTGCAACGCGCGTCGTTCGACCAGTTGGGGTTGGCGGGGGACCGACGCTGGATGCTGGTCGACGAAAGCAACGGTCGGTTCTTCACTCAGCGCGCCCTGTCGCACATGTCCCAACTGACGGTGTTGTGGAATGCCCGCGGCGGTGTAACCCTTTCGGCACCCGGTTTCGAGCCTCTGGACGTCGCGGTTCCGCTGGACATCGAGTCAAACCTGCGCGGTGTGACAGTCTGGCGTGATTCGTTGCAGGTGCCGGACGCTGGCGATGTGGCAGCCGAATGGGTCAGCCGGTTTATTGGCAAGCCCACCCGCATGGTTTATCTGCCGGCAGAGCGTGCGCGCTGGCTGCCCGGGGGCTATCAGACGATTAACGATCGGGTGAGTTTTGCCGATGGCTTCCCGTTGCTGCTGATTGGTCAGGGCTCGCTCGATGACCTGTCGACCCGCCTGGGCAGGCCATTGGAAATGCTGCTTCAGACCCAATCTGGTGGTTGAAGGGGCCGAGGCCTTTGCCGAGGATGGCTGGAAGCGCATCCGTATCGGCGACATCGAATTCCAGCTGCTCAAGCCTTGCGCGCGCTGCATTCTCACCACTATCGACCCCGCTACCGGCGAGCGCAGCCCGGATCGCGAACCCTTCGCCACGCTCAAGACCTATCGGGAAGTGGAGGGTAACGTGCTGTTTGGCCAGAACGTGGTCAACGAGGGGCTGGGCGAGCTTGAAGTGGGTATGCCGGTCGAAGTTCTGGAATAGGCGTTGCGTGGCGGCAGGAGTGCTCTGAGAAGCACTCCTGCCGACCGGTCACTGATCGTCGAAAAACCGCTCGTGCCAGTCAACCAGCGGCTGAGGCGAGTTGAGTTTCTGGCCGTAGATCACCGAATAGGACAACACGTTCTGTACGTACTGGCGGGTTTCATCGAACGGTATGCTCTCTACCCAGACATCGAAGGCCAGGTGATTGGCACCTTTCAGCCATTGGCGTACGCGGCCTGGCCCGGCGTTGTAGGCGGCTGAAGCAAGCACGCGGTTGCCGTTGAACTGGGCATGCACCGAACTCAGATAGGCAGCGCCCAACTGAATGTTGGTGTCCGGGTCCAACACCTGCTGCGGCGAGGCCAGCGGAATGCTGAACTTGCGGGCAGTTTCCTTGGCGGTGGCGGGCATCAACTGCATCAGGCCGCTGGCGCCGACGCCCGAGCGAGCGTCATCCATGAAGGCGCTCTCCTGGCGGGTAATGGCGAATACCCAGCTTGAGTGCAAGCCACGCACCTTGGCTTCGCGTACCAACGTGTCGCGATGGGCCATCGGGAAGCGGATGTCCAGATCATCCCAGTATTGCGCCTGGCTGATCGTGCGAATGGCCGGGAAATACCATTTCAGGTCGTAGGCCAGTTTGGCCTGGGCAACCATTTCGTCACGGTTGAACTGGCGGCTGACGTGATACCACTCGCGTCGTCCATCGACGATTTCGCCGCGATCATGAAACTCCAGCGCACGACGCACTCCAGGGGTATTGCGTACCTTGTTGATCAGCGCCTGGCTGAGCACCAGGGGCTTGTTGTTGAGCTGATAGGGGCTTTGTGTGCGATCGGCCGCCAGAAAACCGTAGAAGTCGCGTTCTTTGGCCACGTCCTTGTACAGAGCGGCAATCAGCGGGCTGTTGGGCTGCGCCAGTTCCAGAGAGCGGGCTTCCCAGTAACGCCAGCGATTGGTTGCAGCAAGGTCCTTGGGCAGTCGACGTGCCAGTTCGTAGGCATCTTCCCAGCGACCCAGCCGCAGCAGCAGACGCATACGCCACTCGGTAACCGTATTGTCGCGCAGCTCCGGGTCGTACCGGGTCATGACCTCCAGGGCGCGGTCGTCGTAGCGACGTGCCAGGGTCAGGCCGATTTCCTTGGCAATTTCCACCTGCTCTTCACGGGAGAAGTGCATGGTTGCCGCGTAGCCATCGAGCATCGACAGGGCTTTCTGCGGATCCTCCTTGGCCAGTCTGCGCAGGCCAAGGCCGACCACATCGGACATGGCTTCATCCACCGGCGCGAACTGCGCGGGGTTGTTGACCATTTCCGGCTTCTGGGCGACGGTCAGCAGCAGGCGTCCTTGCGGGGCCAGCGAGTTGAGACTGTTGACCAGTGTGTTGGCCAGGCTGTAATTGCGTGCCTGAGCGGCCAGTTTGGCCCGTTGCCAGCGTTTCTGCTCTGTCAACTGGCCTGCGGCTGCCCATTGCGCGAAAAAGCCGTCACAGGCGGCTGGCAGTGTCTTGCCGGTCATCCACAGTTTTTCTGCGCTGGCATAGCCTTCGGCACGCTTGTTGTTGCTCAACTGGTATTGGCCGTACAGGCAATCCAGTTCGACGAAATTCATTTTCGGGTCGTAGTACTTGACGAACGGTTGCCAGTCACCGCGTTCCGCCAGCCAGCGCAACCAGCGCAACTTCATCCAGTTGGCCTGTGGCAGGTCTCCATGCTCGGCAAGAAACTTCTCGATTTCCGCGTTGCTGGCAGTCTTCAGGCGCGCCGTCAGCTCGTCGTATTCGAGGTAGGGCTCCAGCGGATAATCGGCCAGCGCCGTGCTGTACATCTGATACGGGCCTGAATCGCCCTTGGCCAGCGCACGCTTGGCTTCGTCGTAATACTTGCGTTGTTGGTTGAGGTCTACCGCATGAGCAGTCTGGATGGCGGTGGTGGAGAGGAGCAGGCACGATAAAAAGCTGAACAAACGACTGCGCATGAGACTTCCGAGCAGATGAGTCGTGAAAAGTATTGCTAGCTTAGCCTTTTGCCAGCTCATGGTGAAAGCATTGCCGACGAGCTTGTCTCATATGGAAATAATTGTCGGTTATGAAGGGTATGTGGAAGTTGTCACGGGTGCCACGATTCCCGACATCCGCCGGTTATCTCAGGTAGAATGCGCGCCCGGTTTTTGGAGAAGCTCATGACCCTGCTCAAATTCAGCGATGTGTCCCTTGCTTTCGGCGCCATGCCGTTATTGGACAAGGTGTCCTGGCAGATCGCCCGTGGTGAGCGGGTGTGCATCATCGGCCGTAACGGCACAGGCAAATCCAGCATGTTGAAGCTGGTAAAAGGCGTTCAGAAGCCTGATGACGGGGCTGTCTGGCGTGCGCCCGGCCTCAAGATCGGCGAATTGCCCCAGGAATTGCCGGTAGCCGACGGACGGACTGTCTTCGACGTGGTGGCCGAAGGTCTGGATGGCGTCGGTGCGTTGCTGGCCGAATACCACCATCTGGCGCAGAACTGCGTCACCGAGGAAGACCTGAACAAGCTGATGCATGTTCAGCAGGACCTCGAAGCCCGTGATGGCTGGTGCCTGCAGCAACTGGTCGAGAGCACTCTCAGCCGCTTGCAGTTGCCTGCCGACAAGACCCTGGCCGAGTTGTCAGGTGGCTGGCGTCGCCGTGTTCTGCTGGCTCAGGCGCTGGTTTCCGAGCCGGATCTGCTGCTGCTCGACGAGCCGACCAACCACCTGGATATTGGCGCTATCGCCTGGCTTGAAGAAGCCCTCAAGGATTTCCAGGGTGCGGTGCTGTTCATCACGCACGACCGGGCATTCCTGCAAAACCTTGCGACCCGTATTCTTGAGCTGGACCGCGGTGGCCTGATCGACTGGGACGGCGATTACGCCAGTTTTCTGGTCCACAAGGAAGCCGCACTGGCAGCCGAAGAGACTGCCAACGCACTGTTCGACAAGCGTCTGGCTCAGGAAGAGGTCTGGATCCGGCAGGGCATCAAGGCTCGACGTACCCGTAACGAGGGCCGCGTGCGTGCCCTGAAGGAGCTGCGTGTAGAGCGTAGCGAGCGCCGTGAACGTACCGGCAAGGCCAATATCCAGCTCGATACTGCCGAGAAATCCGGTAAGCAGGTCATGGTTCTCGACAACGTCAGCTTTGCCCATCCGGGTGGCCCGATGTTGATCAAGGATTTCTCCATGGTCCTGCAGCGCGAAGACCGTATCGGTCTGCTCGGCGCGAACGGCACCGGCAAGACCACATTGCTCAAGCTGATGTTCGACAACCTGCAGCCGACCGGTGGCAAGGTTGAAGTCGGTACGCGTCTGGATGTGGCCTATTTCGACCAGTTGCGTCACCAGCTCGATCTGGAAAAGACCGTGATCGACAACGTTGCCGAGGGGCGTGATTTCATCGACATCGATGGCCAGAGCCGTCATGTTCTGAGTTACCTGGGTGACTTCCTGTTCAGCCCGCAACGTGCCCGCACGCCAGTCAAGGCGCTGTCCGGTGGCGAGCGTGCCCGTCTGTTGCTGGCCAAGCTGTTCAGCAAGCCTGCCAACCTGCTGGTGCTCGACGAACCGACCAACGACCTGGACGTCGAAACTCTGGAGCTGCTCGAAGAGGTCTTGCTGACCTTCAAGGGCACCGTGCTGATGGTCAGTCACGACCGGGCATTCCTGGACAACGTCGTCACCAGCACGCTGGTGTTCGAAGGTGAAGGCAAGGTTCGCGAATACGTCGGTGGTTATCAGGACTGGCTGCGTCAGGGCGGTTCGCCGCGTCTTCTGGGTGTTGCCGACACCAAGTCGGGCAAGGCCGAACTGGCCAGCGCTGTGGTGCAGGCCGCACCGGTTGCCGCGCAGGACATGCCGGTCGCCAAGAAGAAGCTTAGCTACAAACTTCAGCGCGAGCTGGAGGCGCTGCCTGCACAGATCGATGAGGTTGAAGGCAAGATGGCCGTCCTGACTGCAGAAATGGCCGAGCCGGGCTTTTACCAGCGTTCTGCGGAACAGACTGCTGCCGTGCTGGCGCAGCTGGAAAACCTGCAGGCCGAGCTGGACAAGCTGCTGGAGCGCTGGGCCGAACTGGACGAGTGATCGCTGACGCGTTCGTGTGATGCAAAAAAGCCCGGGTAACCGGGCTTTTCGCTGTAGCAGGTCAGATTACTCGGGCTTTTTAAGGCTCACTGCCAGCACATCGCACGGAGCACCGTGCAGGACGTCGTTGGCGGTGGAGCCAAGCAACAAGGCCAGGCCATGGCGGCCATGGCTGCCGACAACGATCAGGTCGCAAGCTTCGCTCTTGGCCAGCTTGTGGATTTCCTGTCGTGGCTGACCAAACACCATATGGCTTTCACTGTTTTCCAGCTGCGGGTACTTGAGTTTGAGCTTTCCGAGCTTTTCCCTGGCCTGATCGATCTGTTGTTGTTGCAGTTGCGAAAGGTCCATCGGGACATCACCGCCAAATGCCATGGCGATTGGCTCGACGATGTGCACCACTGACAGTTTTGCTTCGCTGGCCTTGGCCAGCAAGCTGGCGCGACGGATGACCGGGTCACACTCATCGGTGAGGTCAATGGCAACCAGAATGTGTTCGTACGGCATGAGGGTGTCCTCCGGGAACATTGCGATGGTGGGAGTATGGCTCTTTCGTTCGCATCTGGGCAGACCCTTGTGCAAGCCATTGTTTTCAAAAATGTTGTGAGAAGTCCGAAATCGGCTTGGGGGCAAGAAATATGACGGTCTGGATAGTCCTGTCAATCATTGGTGTGATGCTGAGCCCGCTTGTGTGGTTGCGCCCGTCGCGTCATCAGAGCGGCAGGATGGCATTGCGCATGGAGGCGCGCCGTCTGGGAATGGGTATGCAGCTTGCCCCGCAAGAGTGGCCGCACTGGCTGACGAAAGAACCGCCAAGCCCTTGCGCGCAGTACCATCGCCCGCGACTGGGCTCGCATGCAGATGCCTGGGTTTACTGGCAGAGCGAACCGGGCGTCTGGCGCAACCGCTGGCGTGAGGTCTGCGAAGATCCAAAGCTGCTGCCTCATCTGCAGACGTTGCCCGCAGATGCCTACAAGGTCGAAGCTGACGGGCAGATGGTTGCCGTGTACTGGGCGGAGCGGGGCGAGGCAGAAGTGTTGCAGCGTATTGATAAGCTGCTCAGGGAATTGGCCTGAGCCTGATTCAAAGGCATTAAATCGCAGGCATTAAAAAGCCCGATAAAAACATCGGGCCGGGGTTGGCCAGGCAGGCCGATAATTCGTCGCGTGCCGACAGGCTTTCGCTGCCGTGTCGGCCTTCGCTGTTGCGCACCCGCAAATCAGCTGCATTGCGAGCCTCTTGTGGCGCAGTGTTGCGACTCTAGCCCTTTTGCTCCATTTTGTCGCGATTCCTGCAAATATTTTTTGTATGTGCCCTCAGGCGGTGCGTCCGCGCCTGATTTTCCTGGCCTACAGCTGTCTCGTGTCACGCTCTCTAGATCAGGCTACAGCACCTGAGTTCGGCTACTATCACGCTGGCGAATGATGGCGGATCGCACACAGGCGTGGGCATTATGGAGTGCCTGCATATTCCCGCGAAAACGAATATTTTCGAGTGTTTAGTCGAATTGACAATCTCTCGGTTATGCCTGATGGTGTGCGTACCCAAATCAAACGGGCGTATGAAATGATCGTTTGGTCGTCAGAAGGCTCTGACAGAATCCTGGCTACCACGTCGCGGCGGGTAAACGTGTGATTTGGCGAGTTCATCGGCGGCGACGTCGTAGCCCCTNNCCCCGTCGGACATTAATGTCCGGCGGGTATTGTTCAGCTTCCATATTGTGGAGATCAGTTGATGATTTACGAAGGTAAAGCCATCACGGTTAAGGCTCTTGAAAGTGGCATCGTCGAATTGAATTTCGATCTCAAGGGTGAGTCCGTCAACAAGTTCAACCGCCTCACCCTCAATGAATTGCGTCAGGCAGTCTATGCAATCAAGGCCGATGCCTCGGTCAAGGGCGTGATCGTCAGCAGTGGCAAGGACGTGTTCATCGTCGGTGCCGACATCACCGAGTTCGTCGACAACTTCAAGTTGCCGGAAGCCGAACTGGTTGCGGGCAATCTGCAAGCCAACAGGATTTTCAGCGATTTCGAAGATCTGGGCGTGCCCACCGTTGTCGCTATCAACGGCATTGCGCTGGGCGGCGGTCTGGAAATGTGCCTGGCCGCAGACTATCGGGTCATCTCCAGCAGTGCTCGCATCGGTCTGCCCGAAGTCAAGCTGGGCCTATACCCTGGTTTCGGCGGTACTGTGCGTTTGCCGCGCATCATAGGTGCTGACAACGCAATCGAATGGATCGCGTCAGGCAAGGAAAGCTCCGCAGAGGATGCTCTGAAGGTTGGTGCCGTTGATGCGGTAGTTGCACCCGAGAAGCTTCAGGCCGCGGCCCTTGACCTGATTCAGCGCGCCATTTCCGGCGAGCTCGACTACAAGGCCAAGCGCCAGCCCAAGCTGGACAAGCTCAAGCTCAATGCCATCGAGCAAATGATGGCATTCGAAACCGCCAAAGGTTTTGTCGCAGGTCAGGCCGGACCGAACTATCCGGCACCGGTCGAGGCCATCAAGACCATCCAGAAAGCCGCCAATTTCGGTCGTGACAAGGCGCTGGAAATCGAAGCCGCCGGTTTCGTGAAAATGGCCAAGACATCTGCTGCGCAGAGCCTTATCGGCCTGTTTCTGAACGATCAGGAACTGAAAAAGAAAGCCAAGGGCTACGACGCAGTCGCCAAGGAAGTGAAACAGGCCGCCGTACTGGGCGCCGGGATCATGGGCGGCGGCATTGCCTATCAGTCGGCAGTCAAGGGCACGCCGATCCTGATGAAGGACATCCGCGAAGAAGCCATTCAGCTGGGTCTGAACGAAGCCTCCAAACTGCTTGGCGGCCGTCTGGAAAAAGGCCGTCTGACTGCGGCGAAGATGGCCGAAGCGCTTAACGCGATTCGTCCTACGCTTTCCTACGGCGATTTCGGCAACGTCGACCTGGTGGTCGAAGCGGTTGTCGAAAACCCGAAGGTCAAGCAGGCGGTACTGGCGGAAGTCGAAGCCAACGTGGGTGAGCACACCATTCTGGCGTCCAACACTTCGACCATCTCGATCAGCTTGCTGGCCAAGGCCCTCAAGCGTCCGGAAAACTTCGTCGGCATGCACTTCTTCAACCCGGTGCACATGATGCCGCTGGTGGAAGTGATCCGTGGCGAGAAGTCCAGCGAAGAAGCGGTCGCCACGACCGTTGCCTACGCCAGGAAAATGGGCAAGAACCCGATTGTGGTCAACGACTGCCCGGGCTTTCTGGTCAACCGCGTACTGTTTCCGTACTTCGGCGGTTTTGCCAGGCTGGTCAGCGCAGGCGTGGATTTCGTGCGCATCGACAAGGTCATGGAGAAATTCGGCTGGCCGATGGGGCCTGCCTACCTGATGGACGTTGTCGGTATCGACACCGGCCACCATGGCCGTGATGTCATGGCCGAAGGTTTCCCTGACCGGATGAAGGATGATCGCCGCTCTGTGGTTGACGCGCTGTATGAAGCCAAACGTCTGGGACAGAAGAACGGCAAGGGCTTCTACGCCTACGAGACCGACAAGAAGGGCAAGCCCAAGAAGGTCAATGACCCGGCTGTGCTGGATGTGCTCAAGCCGATCGTCTACGAACAGCGTGAAGTGAGCGATGAAGACATCATCAACTGGATGATGATCCCGTTGTGCCTGGAAACGGTTCGCTGCCTGGAAGACGGCATCGTCGAAACCGCTGCCGAAGCCGACATGGGCCTGATCTACGGTATTGGTTTCCCTCCATTCCGTGGCGGTGCGCTGCGCTACATCGACTCCATCGGTGTTGCCGAATTCGTTGCCCTGGCTGACCAATACGCCGAGCTGGGTGCCCTGTATCAACCGACCGCGAAGCTGCGTGAAATGGCCAGTAAAGGCCAGAGCTTCTTCGGTCAAGCGTCTTCCGAGGAATGAACGAATGAGCCTTAATCCAAGAGACGTCGTGATTGTCGACTTCGGTCGTACCCCGATGGGTCGCTCCAAGGGCGGCATGCACCGCAACACCCGCGCTGAAGACATGTCCGCGCATTTGATCAGCAAATTGCTCGAGCGCAACAACAAGGTTGATCCGGCTGAAGTCGAGGACGTGATCTGGGGCTGTGTCAACCAGACCCTGGAGCAGGGCTGGAACATCGCGCGCATGGCGTCATTGCTGACCCAGATCCCGCACACTTCGGCTGCGCAGACAGTAAGCCGTCTGTGTGGTTCGTCCATGAGCGCGCTGCACACCGCTGCGCAGGCGATCATGACCAACAACGGTGACGTGTTCGTCATCGGTGGTGTGGAGCACATGGGCCACGTCAGCATGATGCATGGCGTGGACCCGAACCCGCACATGTCCCTGCACGCTGCCAAAGCCTCCGGAATGATGGGCCTGACCGCTGAAATGCTCGGCAAAATGCATGGCATCACCCGCGAGCAGCAGGATGCCTTCGGCCTGCGTTCCCACCAGTTGGCCCACAAGGCGACGCTGGAAGGCAAGTTCAAGGATGAGATCATCCCGATGCAGGGGTATGACGAGAACGGCTTCCTCAAGGTCTTTGACTACGATGAGACCATTCGTCCGGACACCACCCTGGAAAGTCTCGCCGCGCTCAAGCCGGCGTTCAATCCAAAAGGTGGCACCGTGACTGCCGGTACGTCCTCGCAGATCACTGACGGTGCGTCGTGCATGATTGTCATGTCGGCGCAGCGCGCCCAGGACCTCGGTATCCAGCCTCTGGCGGTGATTCGCTCGATGGCCGTGGCCGGTGTCGACCCAGCGATCATGGGCTATGGTCCGGTTCCGGCAACTCAGAAAGCGCTCAAGCGTGCAGGCCTGACGATCGCCGATATCGACTTCATCGAGCTCAACGAAGCCTTCGCTGCACAGGCCTTGCCGGTGTTGAAAGATTTGAAAGTGCTCGACAAGATGAACGAGAAGGTTAACCTGCACGGCGGCGCCATCGCTCTGGGTCATCCGTTTGGGTGTTCCGGCGCGCGCATCTCCGGCACCTTGCTCAATGTCATGAAGCAAAATGGCGGCACCTTCGGTGTGTCTACCATGTGTATTGGTCTGGGGCAGGGCATCGCGACCGTTTTCGAACGCGTCTGATTCCTGTGTGTGATGCGAGCCGGGGCTTGGTGCCCCGGCTTTTGTTTTTTGAAAAAAAGGTTTCTTCAGCCAAATTTTTTGAACGTGTTACAAGAGGACCGCAGCATGCAACTGCAACCAGGGCTCTATCGCCATTACAAAGGCCCGCAGTACCGGGTTTTCAGTGTTGCCAGGCATTCCGAAACCGAAGAGGAAGTCGTGTTCTATCAGGCTCTGTACGGCGATTTCGGGATGTGGGTGCGTCCCTTGAGCATGTTTCTGGAGTCGGTCGAGGTTGACGGCGAGCACGTCCCGCGCTTTGCTCTGGTTGAGGCTGAACCCAGCCTGTTTTCACCAATGTGAGAAGGAATTGCACAACAGGCTGTGCTTGACCTCACCTTGTAGCCACTATATATAGCGTGGCCTTTACAAGCTCCTCACTGTCTTTCATCTAGTTATTCAGGAATTTTCTGATCCATGGGCAAATCGCTGGTCATCGTGGAATCCCCGGCTAAGGCCAAGACCATCAACAAGTATTTGGGCAACCAGTACGTGGTGAAGTCGAGTATCGGCCATATCCGAGACCTGCCCACCAGCGGTTCGGCTAGTGCCGCCAAAGACCCTGCCGCCAAGCGTGGCAAGGTTGCTGCGGGCGAGGGCCCGGTACTGACGCCTAAAGAAAAGGCGCAGCGCCAGCTGGTCTCGCGCATGGGAGTCGATCCGGAACATGGCTGGAAGGCCAAGTACGAAATCCTTCCTGGCAAGGAAAAGGTCATTGAAGAGCTGCGCAAGCTCGCCAAGGATGCCGACACCATCTATCTCGCGACGGACTTGGACCGCGAAGGGGAAGCCATTGCCTGGCACCTGCGCGAAGCCATCGGCGGGGATGACAGCCGCTACAAGCGCGTGGTGTTCAACGAGATCACCAAGAAAGCCATTCAGGAAGCGTTTTCCAAGCCAGGCGAGCTGGACATTGCCCGGGTCAACGCTCAGCAAGCGCGTCGTTTCCTTGACCGCGTCGTAGGCTACATGGTCTCGCCGCTGCTCTGGCAGAAAGTAGCCCGTGGTTTGTCTGCCGGTCGTGTGCAGTCGGTTGCGGTGAAGCTGGTGGTGGAGCGTGAGCGCGAAATTCGCGCGTTCAACCCTGAAGAATACTGGGAAATCCACGCCGATCTGGGCACCGCCAAAGGCGCCAATGTGCGGTTCGAAGTGGCGCGTGAAAACGGCGAAGCGTTCAAACCGCTGAACGAAACCCAGGCCATGGTAGCCCTTGAAAAGCTCAAGGCGTCCAGCTACAGCATCGTCAAGCGTGAAGACAAGCCGACCAGCAGCAAGCCCTCGGCGCCGTTTATCACCTCGACCCTGCAGCAGGCGGCGAGCAATCGCCTGGGCTTCGGCGTCAAGAAGACCATGATGATGGCACAGCGCTTGTATGAGGCTGGCTACATCACTTATATGCGTACCGACTCGACCAATCTATCGGCCGACGCGGTAAGCATGGCGCGTGACTACATCGAAACCGAGTTCGGCAAGAAGTACCTGCCGGAATCGCCTAACGTCTACAGCAGCAAGGAAGGCGCGCAAGAGGCTCACGAAGCGATTCGACCTTCCGACGTCAACACCCACCCGACCAAGCTTGCCGGGATGGAGCGTGACGCCGAGCGCCTTTACGAGTTGATCTGGCGTCAGTTCGTGGCTTGCCAGATGCTGCCTGCACAATACCTGTCGACCACTGTCACGGTCGCCGCAAGCGACTTCGAGCTGCGCGCCAAGGGCCGCATCCTCAAGTTCGACGGCTATACCCGTGCGTTGCCACAGATGGCCAAGCCGGGCGATGACGACGTTCTGCCGGACATGGCGCAGGGTGAAGCGCTGAAGCTGAACAAGCTCGACCCCAGCCAGCACTTCACCAAGCCGCCAGCGCGTTATTCCGAAGCCAGTCTGGTCAAGGAAATGGAAAAGCGCGGTATCGGTCGCCCGTCGACCTACGCCGCGATCATTTCGACCATTCAGGACCGTGGCTACGTGGCGCTGCACAATCGCCGCTTTTACTCGGAAAAAATGGGTGACATCGTCACCGGACGTCTGTCCGAAAGCTTTTCCAACCTGATGGACTATGGCTTTACCGCCGGGATGGAAGAAAACCTCGACGACGTGGCTCAGGGTGAGCGCGACTGGAAAAACGTCCTGGACGAGTTCTACGGTGATTTCCGTAAAAAGCTCGACGTGGCCGAGGCCGCTGATGGCGGCATGCGTGCCAACCAGCCGGTGATGACCGATATCCCGTGCAAGGTATGCGGCCGCCCGATGCAGATTCGCACCGCCTCGACGGGTGTGTTTCTGGGGTGCTCCGGCTACAGCCTGCCGCCCAAGGAACGCTGCAAGGCGACTGTCAATCTGACCCCCGGCGACGAAATTGCCGACGATGACGAGGGCGAGTCCGAGTCGCGGGTTCTGCGCGGTAAACATCGCTGCCCGATCTGTAGCACGGCGATGGACGCGTATCTGCTCGACGAAAAGCACAAACTGCACATATGCGGCAACAACCCCGATTGCACAGGTTACGAGATCGAGGAAGGCACTTACCGGATCAAAGGCTACGAAGGCCCGAGTCTGGAATGCGACAAGTGCGGCAGCGAAATGCAGCTCAAGACCGGTCGTTTCGGCAAGTTCTTCGGCTGTACCAATCCGGAGTGCAAGAACACCCGCAAGCTGCTGAAAAGCGGCGACGCAGCACCACCGAAGATGGACCCGGTGAAGATGCCGGAGCTCAAGTGCGACAAGGTCGACGACACCTACATTCTGCGTGACGGCGCTTCGGGCCTGTTCCTGGCTGCCAGCCAGTTCCCGAAAAACCGTGAAACCCGTGCCCCGCTGGTTATCGAGATCGCGCCGCACAAGGACGAAATCGATCCCAAGTACCACTTCCTTTGCGAAGCGCCGAAGAAGGATCCGGACGGTCGTCCAACAGTGATCCGTTACAGTCGCAAGACCAAAGAGCAGTATGTCCAGACCGAAGTAGAGGGCAAGCCTACGGGCTGGCGTGCGTTCTACGACGGCAGCGCCTGGAAGGTTGAAGACAAGCGTTGATCGCAAGCGCCCGTNNTGCCCGACGCAAACGTGTCGGGCGCTGTTTTCGACAGGCACGGCCTGCGGTGCCAGACTGATCCGGTGCCACAGGCTATGCTGTCCTCTATCCCATTGTTATGGAGAGTCTCGCCATGGCTCATGAGCTCTATACCCGTACCAACCAGAAGATCTATTTCGCAGGGCTTGCGCTCGACGCGTTGGGGAAGGCGGAGAAGGGGCAGGCGGTGAACGCGCCTGCATTGTTGCAGGCCGGGCGTGAGTCCGCCCTGTTTCATCTGTATGGCGCGCTGCTCGGCTTGTGCCACGAGATCGCGGGGTTCTACCGACTGCCGCAGGCCGGCTCGCGTCGTGCGGAGGACTTGTTGACTCAGGAAGTGCTGAACGCCATAGCAATTCCCGAAATGGCCGAGTTGGTTGAGCTTGCCCAGAACCGCCAGACATGGCTGGCTCAGTTGCTGACGGCCTATAACGCGTTGTATGAGCCGCCGCGTGCACCGAAAAAGCTCAAGGGTGACGTCACGCAGCCGATGATACAGGCTGTGAACCTGGACGCTGAGCCGGAGTCTGAACTGACACGTGAAGAGCTCGAAAACTGGCGTCAGCAACTCAAAGGGTTGGCCATCCGTTTTCGTGAAGGCCTGAGCGAGTGCTGAAAACCAATGAAGTGCAGGCTGGCAGGCTGTTACAATGCCCGCCTCTTGCGGAGTAACTGTAATGCCTACCTCTTTCCTGGAAATTGTCGAACTGCCTGACGGACGTATTGAACTGCGTCGTGCCGATGACGAGGGTTCTCTGGTGACGCTTGATTTCTCTGCGGATGCCAAAGCGTTCATGCAAGGTCAGCATGTTGAAGTCGCCAAGGCCATGTTGAGTGTGGGCGTACAGATGGCTGGCCGTCTGGCTGAGGGCGAAGTCGAGAAGGATGACGTGCCCCACGTCCTGCACTGATCGGCGACCGGGCTTTTTAGCCCAGCCGGATGTTCAGGCTCTGTGCTTCCCCGATTTTTGCAGCACTGATCAATTGCTGACGCGCTGCGGTGCCAAGTGGATTGATCCAGCTCACAACCGTATGGCTACGGCCAAGTCTGAGTGCTTCGCGAGTCAGCTCCAGTACACTTTGTGTGCCGCGCGGCTGCAGTAGCAGAATCCGTTCCCTGTTGAGTCCTGCATCGCGCAACCAGGTCTGGGTCAGGCTTGAGGGTGGCGCAATCAGCGTCAGCCAGCGTGCGTCGATTTCTTCGCTCAGTTCCCGAAGGATAGGGGCCAGAAGGTTCAGGCAGTTCCCGGCGGCGCCGCGCAAAGACAGTTCACTGAAGAGTTCTGGCTCGTTGCCCCAGGGTGTTTCGACTGCATCGGCAAGTAGCGGGGCGATGGGCTGAGCCAGAAACGCCTCGAACAGTGGCAATTGTGAATGCGGTGCTTGATGGAACTGCATAACGCCTCCTTAGCGGCGAATGACGCCGACGCTCAAACCTTCGATCACCAGCTCCTGATCCTTGAGATCGACCTCGATAGGGGCGAAATCAGGGTTTTCAGCCAGCAGCCAGACTTTGCTGCCTTCACGCTTGAAACGCTTGACGGTGACTTCGTCGCCGATCCGGGCAACTACGATCTGGCCGTTACGTGCTTCGCGAGTGGTGTGCACCGCCAACAGGTCGCCATCCAGAATCCCGACGTCCTTCATACTCATACCGTGAACGCGCAGCAGGTAGTTGGCGCTGGGGTGGAAAAAGGAAGGGTTGATGTTGCAGGACTCTTCGATATGTTGCTGAGCCAGAATCGGCGCGCCAGCTGCTACGCGACCAATGACCGGCAGGCTGCTTTCATCCGACCGTGCTTCAAAGCCGGGAATGCGGATGCCGCGTGAGGCACCAGGGGTCATTTCGATGGCGCCTTTGCGAGCCAATGCCTTAAGGTGTTCTTCCGCTGCGTTGGGCGATTTGAAACCCAGCTCCTGGGCTATTTCCGCACGTGTAGGTGGAAAGCCGTTGTCTTCCAGGCAGCGTTTGATGAAGCCCAGGATTTCAGCCTGGCGTGGCGTCAGTTTGATCATGATGGGCGCTCTGGCTTTTTATACAGTGACTGGGATTATATACAGTGAACGCGCGTTGGCAATCATCCTTTTTACTTTCGCTGCCAAGCGGTGCGATGTGTGGTTGCGAAGCCTTGCGTCAAAAAGCGCTGCATAAGCTGTCTATTGTCATTTAACATCCAGTTTCTTGACTGTTCAGCCACAAAATGAACGGGTCCGCTTGACAAACGGGGCGCCTGATACGTATGTTTCAAACGTTCGTTTGTTAGGCAGAGAGCCATGGCCCAGTCGGAAACCGTTGAACGCATTCTTGATGCTGCCGAGCAGTTATTCGCAGAAAAGGGGTTTGCTGAAACCTCCTTGCGTCTCATCACCAGCAAGGCTTCGGTCAATCTGGCTGCGGTGAACTATCACTTCGGTTCGAAAAAGGCGCTGATTCAGGCGGTGTTCTCACGTTTTCTCGGCCCGTTCTGCATCAGTCTCGATCGCGAGCTGGAGCGTCGCCAGGCAAAACCCGAACACAAGCCGAGCCTGGAAGAACTGCTGGAGATCCTCGTCGAGCAGGCGCTTGTCGTGCAACCGCGAAGCGGTAACGACCTGTCGATCTTCATGCGTCTTTTAGGGCTTGCCTTCAGTCAGAGTCAGGGCCACCTGCGCCGTTATCTTGAAGACATGTACGGTAAGGTGTTCCGTCGTTACATGACGCTGGTCAACGAAGCCGCCCCCCGTATTCCGCCTATCGAGCTGTTCTGGCGCGTGCACTTCATGCTCGGTGCCGCTGCATTCAGCATGTCCGGCATCAAGGCCTTGCGTGCGATTGCCGAAACCGATTTTGGCGTCAATACCTCCATCGAGCAGGTCATGCGCCTGATGGTGCCGTTTCTGGCCGCAGGCATGCGTGCCGACACCGGCGTCAGTGACCCGACCATGATCGCCGCTCAACTCAGGCCGCGTAGCAAGAGCAGCACCGGCACGCCTGCGGTCGCCAAGGCCTGACGCTCCAAGCCTTAATGTACCGGTGCATCGCATTGCGTCAGGCTTCAGGATCAAGCACCATGCCCGGATTGCAAATGGGCACTGGTGTGTAAGGGTTTTTTCTATGAGTTCTGGCCTGCAAGGCTCCCTGATGGTCGATGTCGCCGGCACCTGGCTGACCAGCGAAGACCGTCAGTTTCTGCGTCAGCCCGAAGTGGGCGGTTTGATTATCTTTGCCCGAAACATCGAGCATCCCCGTCAGGTTCGTGAACTGAGTGCGGCGATTCGCGCCGTTCGCCCGGACTTGCTGCTGGCAGTTGATCAGGAGGGCGGCAGGGTCCAGCGCCTGCGGCAGGGGTTCGTGCGTCTACCGCCGATGCGCGCTATTGCCGACAAGCCAGATGCTGTGCTGCTGGCCGAGCATTGCGGCTGGCTGATGGCCACCGAAGTATTGGCTGTCGGCCTGGACCTGAGTTTTGCTCCGGTGCTGGATCTGGACTACCAGCGCAGCGCGGTCGTCGGGACGCGTTCGTTTGAGGGCGACCCGGAGCGTGCTGCGCTGCTGGCAGGGGCTTTTATTCGTGGCATGAACGCGGCTGGCATGTCTGCGACCGGCAAGCATTTCCCTGGCCACGGCTGGGCCGAAGCCGACTCTCACGTGGCTATCCCGAATGACGAGCGCAGTCTGGAACAGATTCGCGCCAGCGATCTGGTGCCGTTCGCACGCCTGAGCCGACAGCTCGCTGCAGTGATGCCTGCTCATGTCATCTACCCGAAAGTCGATTCGCAGCCTGCCGGTTTCTCCAAGCGCTGGCTGCAAGACATCCTGCGCGACGAGCTGAAATTTGACGGTGTTATTTTCAGCGATGATCTGTCGATGGCCGGTGCCCATGTGGTCGGTGATGCCGCCAGCCGTATCGAGGCTGCGCTGACGGCGGGTTGCGACATGGGGCTGGTATGCAACGACCGCGCTGCGGCAGAGCTGGCCCTCGGTGCGGCTCAGCGCCTGAAAGTCAGGCCTTCGCCGCGCATCGCGCGTATGCGCGGTCAGGCATCAGCCAGTACTGATTATCGGCAACACCCGCGCTGGCAGGCCGCGCTTCAGGCCCTGCGCGCTGCTCAACTGATCGATTAAGAATTTGCGATGACTGTTTACGCGATTATTGGTGGGACTGGCCTGACCCAGCTGGAAGGCCTGAACATTCGGCAGTCCTTGCCGATGAACACGCCTTATGGCGCACCTTCCGGCGAAATCCAGATCGGCGATTATGCCGGTCGCGAAGTGATGTTTTTGGCGCGGCATGGTCATCCGCACCGTTTGCCACCGCATCAGGTCAACTACCGGGCCAACATCTGGGCCTTGAAGCAGGCTGGTGCCGAAGCGATTCTGGCGGTCAATGCGGTAGGTGGCATACATCCTGCGATGGGCACCGGGCACTTTTGCGTGCCGCATGATCTGGTCGACTACACCAGCGGTCGCCAGCACACGTTCTTTGCCGATGATCTGGAAGAGGTCACGCACATTGACTTCAGCTATCCCTACAGCGAAGCGTTACGGGCGCGGCTGGTTGCAGCACTGGCCGCTGAAGGGTGCGAGTTCTCTGATCGGGGTGTCTATGCCTGTACTCAGGGGCCGCGCCTGGAGACGGTCGCCGAAATCATCCGCCTTGAGCGTGATGGCTGCGACATCGTCGGCATGACGGGTATGCCCGAGGCCGCTCTGGCCCGTGAGCTGGAGCTGGAATACGCCTGCCTGGCGCTGGTGGTCAATCCGGCAGCGGGCAAGTCGACCACTGTCATAACCATGGCAGAAATCGAACAGGCCCTGCGCGATGGTATGGGCAAGGTAAAAGCCACGCTCGCCCGGGTTCTGTCAGCCTCCTGACTTACAGCATGCGCTTGAGGGTATTGTCCTTGCGCACAAGGTGATGCCAGAGCGCGGCGACTACGTGCAGGGCGATGACGTAATAGAAGATCGAGCCCAGCAGCTTGTGCACATCTTCGAACGTTTCGGCCCTGCGATCCGAGGTCGGCAGGGGCCAGGGTATCTGCAGGTCGGTGAGGGGAATGGGTAACGCGCCTTTTTCCACCATCACCGTCAGCAGACCCAATAAAGGCTGAGCGAACAGGAACGCATACAGCGCGTAATGCGTAAGTGTCGCGGCTAAGCGCAACGCGCCTTCAAGCGGCGGCGTTATGCCGGGCGGACGATGCCGTCGACGTTCGGCGACGCGGAAAAACGCCATGGCCAGAATCACAATCCCCACCCAGAAATGGCTCTGCACGACCAGTGTGCGGTATTCAGAACCCTTGCCAAACTGACTGCGGCTCAGAATCAGGGTATACGCCAGCACAATCAGTATGGCCATGACCCAGTGCAGCCATCTGGCTCGTGCGGTGTAGCGTTGAGAAGTCGGTGCATCCACGGTTGGATTCCTTGTCGCTTTTTTACAGGTCCGGTAAGCAGTTTAGGCAGTTGCCGGGATCCTGCGTTTCATTTGTACGCGTTTTTTTCAGCGTCAGATCAGTGCCATTGAATATGCCCGACTGAATATGGCAAATACGCAGCACAGGCGACACGGGACGGAACCTGTGCCGATGGGTGGCTTCATATGACGTGAATATTCACCCGGGAGCGAGTCTTGACCAGTGCCAATCCGCCTGTCGGCCCAGCAACGCCAGTGTCCGCCAGTGTTTCATTGAATGTACTGACCATGAACATGCACATGGGCTTTGGCATTTTCAATCGCCGCTTCATTTTGCCGGAGTTGCGTGAGGCTGTGCGTACTGTATCGGCCGATATCGTGTTTCTTCAGGAAGTGCACGGCGAGCACCAGAGCCATGCGCGCAGCGTCAAGGACTGGCCGACGATTTCCCAGTACGAGTTCCTCGCCGACAGCATGTGGAACGACTTTGCCTATGGTCGTAATGCGGTGTACCCGGATGGCGATCACGGTAACGCGCTGCTGTCCAAGTACCCGATCATCCAGCACGAGAACCTCGACATTTCCATTCATGGCACCGAGCAGCGCGGTTTGCTGCACTGCATCCTGGAGGTGCCATACGCCGGTCGGGTGCATGCGGTGTGTGTTCACTTGGGCTTGCGTGAAAGCCATCGGCGTCAGCAGCTCAACCTGCTCGCCGAACTGATGGCGCGTCTTCCCGAGGGTGAGCCGGTGATCGTTGCCGGTGATTTCAATGACTGGCGTCAGCGCGCCGATGCTTTGCTGGAGGGCACCGGGTTGCACGAGGTTTTTGTCGAGCGCTTCGGCGCGCCGGCCAAAAGCTTTCCGGCCCGCTGGCCGTTGCTCCGGCTGGACCGGATCTATGTCCGCAACGCGAATTCCCACAGGCCGAAAGTATTGTCCAGCCGCCCGTGGTTTCATCTTTCCGATCATGCACCGCTGGCGGTGGAGTTGACCTTATGAGTAATACGACAGGGCAGTGGTGTGATGGCAACTCGGTAGAGCTGCTGATCAACGGTGAAGACTTCTACGCCCGGGTGTTCGAGTGCATACGGGCCGCGCGCAAAGAGGTGTTGATCGAGACTTTCATCATCTTTGAAGACCGGATTGGCGAGGGCTTGCAACAGGCGTTGCTCCAAGCTGCGGCCAACGGCGCGAAAGTGGTTGTCACGGTAGATGACTACGGGACATCGGACCTGAGTTCGGTGTTTGTCAAAACCATGATCGATGCCGGTATTCAGATTCAGCTGTTCGACCCGCGTCCGCGATTCATGGGTATGCGCACCAACCTGTTCCGCCGTCTGCACCGCAAGGTGGTCGTCATTGATGGCGAACTGGGCTTTATCGGCGGCATCAACTACAGCGTCGATCACATGACTGACACGGGGGTGACGGCCAAACAGGACTATGCCGTTCTGGTCCGTGGCCCGATTGTTGGCGATATTCACCACAGCGCGTTGAACATGCTCAGCAAGGTCGTTCGTGACAAATTGCCGCCCATTGCACTGAAGCTGGACCGCGCCGGTGACGCCAGCATGCTGCTCGCCGAGCGCGACAATGACGAGCACAGTACCGATATCGAAGAGCAGTACCTTGAGGCGATTCGCGCTGCGAAGCAACGGATCACCCTGGCCAACGCGTATTTTTATCCCAGCTACCGCTTTCTGCGTGAGCTGCGCAATGCATCACGGCGGGGCGTCAAGGTCACCCTGATTTTGCAAGGTCAGCCCGACATGCCGTTCGTGCGGGTCTGCTCGCGGCTGACCTACACCTACCTGCTGCGCGACGGCGTGGTCATTCACGAGTACAAGCAACGTGCATTGCACGGCAAGGTCGCGCTGATCGATCAGGACTGGTCCACCGTGGGCTCCAGCAATCTAGACCCGCTGAGCTTGGCGCTGAACCTGGAGGCCAATCTGTTCATCCGTGATCGCGGGCTCAATGAGCATTTGCAAAACCATCTGATGGAGCTTGCCGCTGCCCACAGCAAGCAGATGAGCCTCAAGGGCGCGGCGCGCGGCCAGTGGTGGCGTGCGCCGATGATCGTTTTAAGCTTCTTTTTCCTGCGGCGTTTTCCGGCCATTGCCGGCCTGTTCCCAGTTCACGGTGTGCGCCTCAAGCCGTTACGGGCCGGTGACGTGGTGCCGGAAGCGAAAGTCATCGAACAGCAACAGAACAACCACGAGATGGACCAGGAGAAAATTTCATGACTCAGGCCGCAAATGCAGCGCCGCGAAGTGCGCAGGGAGCCAAATGGAAATGGGCAAAGCGGATATTCAATCTGTTTTTCTTCATTGCTGTCCCGGTCCTGTTGTTTCTGCTGGTCAAGAACCTTGACTGGCAAGAGGTCAAGCAGGCGCTGTCGTCCTACAAGGCCAGCACTCTGGCCATTGCCGCTGTTGTGGCCTTTGCCAGTTATGCAACCTATTGCGGTTTTGACGTACTGGCGCGGTATTACACCCGCCACACATTGTCGATCAAACAGATCGTGCCTGTGACCTTTGTCTGCTACGCATTCAACCTCAATCTCAGTTCATGGGTTGGCGGCATCGCCTTGCGTTACCGGTTGTATTCCCGGTTGGGGCTGGACGTGTCGACCATCACCCGGATTCTGAGCCTCAGCCTGATTACCAACTGGCTGGGCTACATGCTGCTGGCCGGTTTCGTGTTTTCGATGCGTTTTCTGGAGTTGCCAGAGGAATGGTCGATCGGCACCACGACCCTGCAATTGATCGGTTTCGGACTGTTGGCCGTGTGTGTTGCCTACCTGTTGGCCTGCCGGTTTTCCAAAAAGCGCTCATGGACCGTTCGTGATCAGGAATTCAATCTACCGTCGATGAAGCAGGCCTTGATGCAGGCCAGCCTGGGGGCTCTGAACTGGTCGCTGATGGCTGCGGTGATTTACACGCTGCTGCCCGACAAGGCGTTTTACCCGGCGATTCTCGGTGTGTTGCTGATCAGCAGCATCGCGGGTGTCATTACTCACATTCCAGCCGGGCTGGGCGTGCTTGAGACTGTATTCATTACCTTGCTGGCTCACCAGTTCTCCAAGGGCAGTCTGCTGGCAGCTCTGATCGGCTACCGCGCCATTTACTTCCTGCTGCCGCTGTTGATTGCATTGGTGGTGTATCTGGTGCTGGAAAAACGCGCGAAGAAAATGGGTGAGAAGAACCAGCAGCGAATGGGGCAGGAAGCTAAGACCTGAGGGCCAGGAATCTCAGCCCTCAATCATCAAACCCGACCTGCTCGTGGATCTCGTCGACTTTCAGCTCCAGCCGATACGCCACTGCAATGAACAGTGCCTGGCACAGGCATAGGGTGGCGCTCAGCGAGCGGAAGGCGAACGAGCTGCCTTCATTGACCAGCAACACCGAGTTAGCACGCTTGGCCAGCGGCGACAGATTGCTATCGGTGATGATCAGCGTCTTGGCCTGATGATGCTGGGCGATGCGTAGGCAATGCTGGGTTTCCTTGCCGTAGGGCGTGAAGCTGATGGCAATCACCAGATCGTTGGCACGCACGCTGCGCATCTGCTCTCGATAGCTGCCCCCCAGGCCCGATATCAAGTGAATACGCTTGTTGGTGTGTTGCAGGTTGTAGACCAGATAATCCGCCACAGCAAATGAGCGGCGCACACCCACCACGTAGATATTGTCGGCGTTGACCACCAGGTCTACAGCCTTTTCGAACTCATCGTCGTCCAGCTCTGCACTCAAACGCTCCAGCCCGGAGAGTGTTGCGCTCACGCATTCGCGTGCCAGATCACCCGAGTGGGCCTTCTGAGACTTATTGGCGATCATGCTGCGGATGCGTTGCTGGTAGTTCTGCACCGGCGTGGTCTTGTGCGTGTAAGCCTCGCGAAACAACGCCTGCATCTCACTGAAGCCGCTAAACCCGAAACGCTGGGAAAAGCGCACGATGGCCGACGGGTGGACTTCGCACTCGCGGGCAATGTCACTGATCCGGTCAACCATGATCCGGTCGCTCTGCTGGCTCATATAGCTGGCGATGCGCTTGAGCTGACGCGGTAAACCGTCGTACTCATCAGTGATCAGCCTTAGCAGGCCTTCGGCATTGGTCGGCGGCATGTCGACGCTCGTCTCGGGCAGAGTGGGCTGATCGGCGCGGGTCATATTCAAATCCTTTCTACCTGTTCTTTCAGGGCAATTTCTTACAGGGCAACATCTTTCAAGGTAACGCAGTTGTGTGCCCGACGATGGAGGCTGCCTTGGCCGGGACGACTATAGCTTACCCGTCTGTGCATTGTGCCAGCACTTGAATAGCGGTATGGAAAAAATATTCCACTAAAAATAATTATAGAATAAATATTGATTGATGAGGCTCGACGTTTTACGCTGCATTCACAAAGCAGCGTGTACACATGATGCAGGCGCTGCAGGCTGATAAAAATAACAGGAACCACCATGGGCCAGACACGCTTTGCCACTGGGCGTCAGTTGGATCTGATCTGCCTCGGACGCCTGGGCGTCGATCTTTATGCGCAACAAGTAGGTGCGCGGCTGGAAGACGTTTCCAGTTTCGCCAAATACCTGGGCGGCTCATCGGCCAATATCGCATTCGGTACTGCCAGGCTGGGGCTCAGGTCGGCCATGCTGAGCAGGGTAGGTGATGACCATATGGGTCGCTTCCTGGTCGAGTCGCTGGCCCGCGAAGGCTGTGATGTCAGCGCTATCAAGCGCGATCCCGAGCGCCTGACCGCCATGGTGCTGCTGGGGCTGAAAGACCGCGAAACGTTCCCCTTGGTGTTCTACCGCGAAAATTGCGCCGACATGGCTTTGCGCGCCGAGGACATCGACGAACAGCAGATCGCGTCGAGCAAGGCGCTGCTGATTACCGGCACGCATTTTTCTACCGATCAAGTGTTCAAGGCCAGCAGCCAGGCGCTCGACTACGCCGAAAAGCACGACGTCAAACGCGTGCTGGATATTGATTATCGCCCAGTGCTCTGGGGCCTGGCGGCCAAGGCTGATGGCGAGACACGTTTTGTCGCCGATCAGAAGGTCAGTCAGCATGTGCAGCGCATCCTGCCGCGTTTTGACCTGATTGTCGGTACTGAAGAAGAATTTCAGATTGCCGGCGGCTCTACCGATTTGCTCACGGCCCTGCGTACCGTGCGCGAACTGACGGCCGCGACGCTTGTGGTCAAGCTCGGCCCGCAAGGTTGCACAGTGATTCACGGTGCGATTCCTGCGCGGCTTGAAGACGGCGCAATCTACCCCGGCGTGCGGGTTGAAGTGCTCAACGTGCTGGGCGCTGGCGATGCGTTCATGTCCGGTTTTCTCAGCGGCTGGCTCAAGGATGCCAGCGACGAGCGCTGTTGCCAGCTGGCCAATGCCTGTGGCGGGCTGGTGGTATCGCGCCATGCCTGCGCGCCTGCGATGCCGACGCCTGCCGAACTGGATTACCTGTTCAGCAGCCCGCACCCCATTACCCGGCCTGATCAGGATGTTGTCCTGCAGCGGCTGCATCAGGTCAGCGTGCCACGCAAGCAGTGGCGGCAGCTGTTCATCTTCGCCTTCGATCATCGCGGCCAACTGGTCGAGCTGGCCCAACAGGCCGGGCGCGACCTGAGCAGCATCAGCCAGCTCAAGCAACTGTTCGTGCAGGCGGTTGAGCGGGTCGAAGCCGGCCTGCGCCAGCGTGGCATCGAAGCCGATGTCGGGCTGCTTGCCGATCAGCGCTTCGGTCAGGATTCACTTAACGCTGCGACCGGTCGCGGTTGGTGGGTGGCGCGTCCGGTGGAAGTGCAGGGTTCAAGACCCCTGGCGTTCGAGCATGGCCGCTCCATCGGCAGCAATCTGCTCGCCTGGCCGCAAGAGCAGATCATCAAGTGCCTGGTGCAATATCACCCCGATGACGAGCCCATGCTGCGTCTGGAACAGGAAGCGCAGATCAAGGCGCTCTACGACGCGTCGAAAGTCAGTGGTCACGAACTGCTGCTGGAAATCATTCCACCCAAGGATCACCCCTCGTCTCATCCTGACGTGATGGTCCGGTCGCTGAAGCGTTTGTACAACCTGGGCATCTACCCGGCGTGGTGGAAGATCGAGGCGCAGAGCGCGCAGGTCTGGCAGCAGTTGGACGAGTTGATCCAGCAGCGCGATCCGTATTGCCGTGGCGTGGTACTGCTCGGGCTCAATGCGCCTGTCGAAGACCTCGCTGCCGGTTTTGCCGAAGCACGACACAGTCGCGTCTGCCAGGGTTTTGCCGTCGGCCGGACCATATTTCGCGAGCCAAGCCGGGCCTGGATGGCCGGGGAAATAGACGATGCGGCGCTGGCCAGTCGGGTGCAGAGCACCTTCAACTGGTTGATCGAGTCCTGGCGCGAAAGCCGCGCCTGACTCTTTCTTGATCTGACGTCGCGATAACAACAAAAAAGGTGCAGCCATGCCCGTTTCCATTTCCACACCCAGGATCCGCATCGGCATCAACCCGATCTCCTGGAGCAACGATGACTTGCCGGCCCTCGGCGGAGAGACGCCACTGAGCACCGCCTTGAGCGAAGGCAAAGCCATTGGTTACGAGGGCTTTGAGCTCAACGGCAAATTTCCGAAAGATGCCAAGGGGGTCGGCGATGTGCTGCGGCCCTATGATCTGGCGCTGGTTTCCGGCTGGTATTCAAGCCATTTGGCGCGGCGCTCGGTGGCCGAAGAAATCGAAGCCATTACCCCGCATGTGCAATTGCTCGCCGAGAATGGCGCTTCGGTACTGGTGTACGGTGAAGTGGCTGACTCGATTCAGGGGCAGCGCATTCCGTTGGTTGAACGACCGCGTTTTCACACCGATGCAGCCTGGCTTGAATATGCCGAAAAACTCACCGAACTGGCGCGTTTCACCCTGTCCCGAGGGGTACGCCTGGCGTATCACCACCACATGGGCGCTTACGTCGAGTCGCCACAGGATATTGATCGGCTGATGACACTGACCGGCAAGGAAGTCGGACTGCTGTTCGATTCGGGGCATTGTTACATGGGCGGCGGCGAGCCTTTGCAGGTGCTGAGCAAGCACATCGAGCGCGTCTGCCATGTGCATTTCAAGGATGTGCGCAAACCTGTGGTGCAACTGGCACGCAACAATCTCTGGAGCTTTCCGGACTGCATCATCAATGGCACGTTCACGGTGCCAGGCGACGGTGATATCGACTTTTCTGCGCTGCTCAAGGTGTTGTTGCAAGCCAGCTACAGCGGCTGGCTGGTGGTCGAGGCCGAACAGGACCCAGCGGTAGCGCCGAGTTATGTGTATGCCAAAAAGGGCTATGACACCTTGCGCCAACTGCTGGCCGATGCGCAATAAGGAGGATTGAACCATGAATCTGCTGACCAAGAGCAAACCCCAGGGCCGTGACATCGTGACGCTGGCGCCTGGCTCGCTCGAGTACGTGAACTTTGCCGCCTACCGACTGGAGGGCGGAGAGCGCCTGCCTCTCGCTGCAGAAGAAAACGAACTGTGCGTGGTCTTGCTGGCCGGGCACGCCAGCGTGAATGGCGAAGCACCGGGGCAGGGCGCTTTCAGTTGGGAAAACATCGGCGACCGGCAATCGGTGTTCGAGGGAAAATCGCCGTTTGCGGTCTACCTGCCACCGCATAGTCAGGCAGAGTTCGTTGCGCGTGGTCCGCTGCATCTGGCCGTATGCACGGCGCCGGGCGATGCGGGCAAACAGCTTGCGGCGCGGCTGATCATGCCGGGCAGCATGAAACGCAGCGTACGCGGCAAAGGGGCCAACACCCGTTACGTGTGCGACATTCTGCCGGACAGTGAACCGGCGCATTCGCTGCTGGTGGTCGAGGTACGGACTCCTTCGGGACATTCGTCCAGCTACCCGCCGCACAAGCACGACCGGGACAATCTGCCCCACGAGAGCTTTCTCGAAGAGACCTACTACCACCAGGTCAACCCGCCGCAGGGTTTCGTTTTCCAGCGGGTTTACACCGACGACCGCAGTATCGATCAGGCCATGGCCGTGGAAAACAATGATCTGGTGACAGTGCCCAAAGGTTATCACCCGGTGTCTGTGCCCTACGGTTACGAATCGTATTACCTGAACGTGATGGCCGGTCCGACACGCGCCTGGCAGTTCCACAACGACCCGCAGCACAGCTGGCTGCTGGATCTTTGATTTCCCCTTTTTACTCTGGAGGCATGAGATGAACGAGTCACCGGTAATCGGCCATTACATCAACGGACACCTGAATGACGGCGATGGTGAGCGTTACAGCGATGTCTTCAACCCGGCAATCGGCACTGTTCAAGCGCGCGTTGCGCTGGCCAGCGTGAAAACCGTGGATGAAGCGGTCGCTTCGGCCAAGGCTGCTTTTCCCGGCTGGGCCGATCAGTCCTCGCTGCGCCGGGCGCGGGTCATGTTCAAATTCAAGGAATTGCTGGACCGGCACCACGACGAGCTGGCGCAGATCATTTGCCGCGAGCACGGCAAGGTGCTGTCCGATGCGCGTGGTGAAGTGGTGCGCGGTATCGAGATTGTCGAATTTGCCTGCGGTGCGCCCAGCCTGCTGAAAAGTGATTTCAGCGACAACATTGGCGGTGGTATCGATAACTGGAACCTGCGTCAGCCACTGGGCGTCTGCGCCGGGGTCACGCCGTTCAACTTTCCGGTCATGGTGCCACTGTGGATGATCCCTATGGCATTGGTGACCGGCAACTGCTTCATCCTCAAACCTTCCGAGCGCGATCCGTCGGCCAGCCTGCTGATGGCGCGCCTGCTCAAGGAGGCCGGTCTGCCTGATGGTGTATTCAACGTGGTGCAGGGCGACAAGGTCGCGGTCGATGCCTTGCTGCAGCACCCTGACATCGAGGCCATTTCGTTCGTCGGTTCGACGCCGATTGCCGAGTACATCCACCAGCAGGGCACAGCCCACGGCAAGCGCGTGCAAGCGCTGGGCGGGGCCAAGAATCACATGATCGTGATGCCCGATGCGGACCTGGATCAAGCCGCCGATGCCTTGATCGGGGCGGCGTATGGTTCGGCGGGTGAGCGCTGCATGGCGATTTCCATTGCAGTGGTGGTAGGCGATGTCGGCCAGCAACTGATCGACAAGCTGCTGCCGCGCATCGATCAGCTCAAGGTCGGCAATGGCATGCAGGCCGATTCGGACATGGGGCCGTTGGTCACCGCCGTGCACAAAGCCAAGGTAGAGGGTTTCATCGATCAGGGCGTCAACGAGGGGGCGAAGCTGATTGTCGATGGTCGCCACTTCAAGGTGCCGGGTGCCGAGCAGGGCTTTTTCGTCGGGGCGACGCTGTTCGACCACGTCACGCCGCAGATGCAGATCTACAAGGAAGAAATCTTCGGCCCGGTGCTGGGCATCGTCCACGTTGCGGATTTCGCCAGTGCCGTCGAGCTGATCAACGCACACGAATTCGGCAACGGTGTGTCGTGCTTTACCAGCGATGGTGGTGTGGCCCGTGCGTTTGCGCGGACCATCAAGGTCGGCATGGTCGGTATCAACGTGCCTATCCCGGTGCCCATGGCCTGGCATTCGTTTGGCGGCTGGAAACGTTCACTGTTTGGCGATCACCACGCGTATGGCGAAGAAGGCCTGCGCTTTTACAGTCGCTACAAGAGTGTCATGCAGCGCTGGCCGGACAGCATCGCCAAAGGCCCCGAGTTCAGTATGCCGACTGCCAAATAGCCTTCATCAATGGAATGTTGCGGAGAACAAGAACAATGAACCAACCTCTGCGTTTCGCCCTTAATCGAATGGTCGCGCCGCGCCTGTCTCTGGAAGGTTTCGTCGATCTGGCGGTGAAGCTGGGTGCCGATGCCATCGAGATTCGCAACGACCTCAAGGGTATCGAGATCGAGGACGGCACTGCACCCCAGGTCGTTCGTGACCTTTGCGCTGCCCGGGGGGTAAAGGTGCTGTCCATCAACGCCCTGTACCCATTCGATGTCTGGAATGAAGAGCGCGCAGCCCAGGCGACTAAGCTTGCGCAGTACGCTCGCGACTGCGGTGCGCGCGGTCTGGTGCTATGTCCGCTCAATGACCGTGCAGATCCGCGTAACGGCGCGCAGCGCGCTTCGGGGTTGCGCACCGCGTTGACTGCGTTGGCACCGATTCTTCGTGAGCACGGCATTCTCGGCTTCGTCGAACCGCTGGGCTTCGAGGAGTGCTCGTTGCGCCTCAAACGTCAGGCGGTGGACGCAATCAGGGCGGTGGGTGGGCTGGCCGTTTATCGGCTGGTTCATGACACCTTTCACCACCACCTGGCCGGTGAGGTCGAGCTGTTTCCAGAGTTGACCGGGCTGGTGCATATCTCCGGTGTCGAGGATGCGCAGGCACCGCTCAACAGCATTCGCGATGGCCATCGCGTGCTGGTCGGCGAAGCTGACATTCTGGGTAATGCATCGCAGATCGAGCGTCTGCTGGACAGCGGCTATGAGGGCCATCTGTCGTTCGAACCATTCGCCGAAAGCGTCCATGCGCTGGCCGACATCCCTCAGGCGATAGCGGCGAGCATGACGCACTTGTCACGAGCCGTTTCGCAGCGTCACTGACGTCAGCCGTCAGGCCGCCTCAAACCCTGGCCACCTCAAACAACAAGGTGCGAACATGAGTACAACCCGACTGACCATGGCCCAGGCCCTGGTGAAGTTTCTCGATAATCAGTACGTCGAAGTCGACGGCGTGCAGAGCAAATTCGTCGCTGGCATCTTCACCATTTTCGGGCATGGCAACGTGCTGGGTCTTGGGCAAGCGCTGGAACAGGACAGCGGCGACCTGATGGTTCATCAAGGCCGTAACGAGCAGGGCATGTGCCACGCCGCCATCGGTTTTGCCAAGCAGCACCTGCGGCGCAAGATCTACGCGTGCAGCTCTTCGGTCGGGCCAGGCGCGGCGAACATGATCACCGCCGCCGCAACCGCCTCGGCCAACCGCATTCCGTTGCTGCTGTTGCCGGGGGACGTCTACGCCAGCCGCCAGCCTGACCCGGTGCTGCAACAGATCGAGCAGTTTCACGACCTGAGCATCAGCACCAACGATGCATTCAAGGCGGTGAGCAAATACTGGGACCGTATCAACCGTCCCGAGCAGTTGATGAGCGCGGCGCTCAATGCCATGCGCGTACTGACCGACCCGGCTGATACCGGTGCCGTCACGCTGGCGCTGCCTCAGGATGTGCAGGCCGAGGCCTACGATTATCCGGACAGCTTCCTGCAAAAACGTGTGCACCGTATCGACCGCCGCCCGCCCAGCAAGGCCATGCTTGACGACGCGTTGAAGCTGCTGGCCGGCAAGCGCAAACCGCTGCTGATCTGCGGTGGTGGCGTGCGTTATTCCGGCGCAGCCGATGCCTTGCAAGCCTTTGCCGAGCGCTTCGATATCCCGTTCGCCGAAACCCAGGCAGGCAAGAGTGCCATCGTTTCGGCGCACCCGCTGAACATGGGCGGCATCGGCGAAACCGGCACGGTGGCGGCCAATCGGTTGGCGAAAGAGGCGGACCTGATCATCGGCGTCGGCACCCGCTATAGCGATTTCACCACCGCGTCGAAATGGCTGTTCCAGAACCCGGATGTGCAGTTTCTTAACCTCAATGTCGGTGCCTTCGATGTGCAGAAGCTGGATGGCGTGCAGGTCCTGGCTGATGCGCAGGTGGCATTGCAGGCACTGACCGAAAGCCTGCAAGCCAGCGGTTACCGTGCTGCCTGGGGCTATGCGCCGCAGACAGCCCGTGCGCAGCTGGATGCCGAGGTTGATCGCCTGTATGCGGTCGAGTACCAGAGCGAGGATTTCGTCCCGGAAATCAACGATCACCTGGATCCGGCCGTGCTGCGCGAGTTCATCGAGCTGACCGGCTCGTGTCTGACCCAGAGCGGCGTACTGGGCATCCTTAACCAGAACCTGCCTGCTGACGCAGTGATCGTTGCGGCGGCGGGCAGTTTGCCGGGCGACCTGCAGCGTGCCTGGCGCAGCACCGGGGTCGACACCTATCACGTCGAATACGGCTATTCATGCATGGGCTATGAGGTCAATGCCGCACTGGGCGTCAAGCTCGCTGCGCCGCACCGCGAGGTTTTCGCGCTGGTCGGTGATGGCTCTTACATGATGCTTCATTCAGAGCTGGCGACCTCGATTCAGGAGCGGCGCAAGATCAACGTGGTGTTGCTGGACAACATGACCTTCGGCTGCATCAACAACCTGCAGATGGAGCACGGCATGGACAGTTTCGGCACCGAGTTCCGCTTTCGCAATCCCGACACAGGCAAGCTCGACGGCGACTTTGTACCGGTGGATTTCGCCATGAGCGCTGCCGCCTATGGCTGCAAGACCTACAAGGTCAGCACCGCCGAACAACTGCGCCAGGCGCTTGTCGATGCGCAACGTCAAACGGTATCGACGCTGATCGACATCAAGGTCCTGCCCAAGACCATGATTCACAAATACCTGTCGTGGTGGCGTGTCGGCGTTGCCGAAGTATCAACGACCGGCACCACGGCCCAGGTTTACGAAAAACTCAACCGCGAACTGGCCAAGGCTCGTCAGTACTGATCACTTTTTATCGTTCAGCGCCCGTGACCCGTTCACGGCAAAATCCAATAAAAAAAGGAACATGAAAATGGCATTGAAACTCGGTGTGATCGGTACAGGCGCAATCGGTCAGGATCATATCCGGCGTTGCAGCAAGACGCTGGTTGGCAGTGAGGTGGTAGCCGTCACCGACATCAACCTGGAGCAGGCAGCCAAAGTGGTACGCGAGCTGGACATCGGTGCCGAAGTGTATGCCGACGGCCACGCGCTGATTGCCGCGCCCGACGTCGAAGCGGTGCTGGTCTGTTCCTGGGGCCCCAGCCATGAAGAGTACGTGCTGGCGGCCATTGCCGCAGGCAAGCCGGTGTTCTGCGAAAAGCCTTTGGCCGTAACCGCCGAAGGTTGCCGACACATCGTCGAGGCCGAGATCGCCAGCGGCAGGCGTCTGGTACAAGTGGGTTTCATGCGCCCTTATGATCAGGGCTATCGCGCCCTGAAATCGGTGATCGACAGCGGCCGGATCGGCGAACCGCTGATGCTCCACTGTGCGCACCGCAACCCTCGGGTCGGCGAGAACTACAAGACCGACATGGCCATCACCGACACGCTGATTCATGAACTCAATGTGCTGCGTTGGCTGCTCAACGATGACTATGTGTCGGTACAGGTGGTGTTCCCGCGCAAGACCAGCAAGGCCCTTGCGCACATGAAAGATCCGCAGATCGTGATGCTGGAAACGGCCAGAGGCACGCGCATCGACGTCGAAGTGTTCGTCAACTGCCAGTACGGCTACGACATCCAGTGTGAAGTGGTCGGCGAGAGCGGCATTGCCAAACTGCCTGAGCCTTCCCAGGTGCAGTTGCGTAGCGAAGCGAAATTGTCCAACGCGATCCTGATGGACTGGAAAGACCGGTTCATTGCCGCCTATGACGTCGAGTTGCAGGACTTCATCGATGGCGTTAACGCCGGCACGATTACGGACCTTCTGCCTGGGATGGCTATGCCGCTGCGGTGGCCGCCGATGCCTGTGTGCAGGCGCAGAACAGTGGAGCGGTCGTGCTGATTGCCCTGGAGATGCGTCCCGCGTTTTATGACTGACAGAGGTGTCTGGAATCGGGCTGTCTTTAAAACAGTAAAAGGGAGGGCATCATGCGCATCGCACTGGATCCTTATATGTATCGCCACCTGTCGCTGGGTGCGATGGTCGATAAGACGGCGGAACTGGGCTACCACTACATAGAGCTTTCACCGCGCGAAGATTTCATGCCGTTCTACAAGTACCCGCGCGTGGATCGTGCGCGAATCAGGGAGTTTCGTAAAGCCCTGAGCGATGCTGGTGTGAAACTCTCCTCGCTGTTGCCGCTGTACCATTGGGCTGCGCCGGATGAAGATTTGCGTATTGCAGCGGTGCGCAACTGGAAGCGCGCCATTCAGGTGGCCGTGGAAATGGACTGTGACCTTATGAATACCGAGTTCAGCGGACAATCCGATCATGCACTGGTGTGCGAAAACCAGTTCATGAAATCCATGGATGAACTGATGCCGTACTTCGAGCGAGAAGGCATCCGGCTCGATATCCAGGCGCATCCTTATGACTTCTGCGAACGTAACAACGAGTCAGTCGACATCATTCGCGGCCTGGACCGGGACTGGATCAATTACCTGTATGCCGCGCCACACACCTTTTTCTACGATGATGGCGTGGGGGACATTGCCTCCATGCTGCGGTACGCAGGTGACAAGCTCACCCACCTGATCATTGCCGACACCTATAATCACCGTGCTTCGTCCAACCTGCGCTACATCGTCAACCCGCCTGGCGTCACGGCAACGGTGCATCAGCATCTGGACATCGGGCAGGGCGAGGTGGACTGGGACGCGTTCATGCATAGGAATTT
>NZ_LJQT01000290.1:0-20014 GCF_001400515.1 Pseudomonas meliae
ACGCTCCAGCGTGGGAATGCCGTGCGTGACGCTCTGCGTCACAAATCTGCGCCGCGCCGCACACTCAAGACCGGACGCGGAGCGTATCAAGGCTTCAACCCGCAACCAGTACCCGGATCGCTTCCAGGCGCAGGGCTGCTTTTTCAAGCATGGCCAAGCCTTGTTCGCGCTGGCTGCGCAGGGCGACCAGTTCACTGTCGCGCACGGTCGGGTTGACCGCTTGCAATGCCGTCAGGCGAGCCAGTTCCTCTTCAGTGTCGGCTGCCAGACGACGCTGTGCTTCGGCCACACGTTCTGCGTGTCTTGGGGTGATTTTCTCTTCGCCTGCATTGATTCTCGGGGTCAACTGGTCACGTTGCGCCTGGATGAACTTGTTGGCGCTGGCACGAGGCACGCTTTCGAGCTGATCATTGAGGGTGTTGAACGACACACGGCTCGACAGATCGTTGCCATTGGCGTCGAGCAGGCAACGCAGCGCGGCAGGAGGCAGGTAGCGCCCCAGCTGCAACGAGCGAGGAGCAACCACTTCGCTGACGTAGATCAGTTCCAGCAGGACAGTGCCCGGCTTGAGCGCCTTGTTCTTGATCAGTGCCATGGCGGTGTTGCCCATCGAGCCGGACAGCACGAGGTCCATACCGCCCTGAACCATCGGGTGCTCCCAGGTGATGAACTGCATGTCTTCGCGAGACAGCGCCTGATTGCGGTCGTAGGTGATGGTCACGCCTTCGTCGTCGCCGAGCGGGAAGCTGGCGTCGAGCATTTTCTCGCTAGGCTTGAGGATCAGGGCGTTTTCCGAATGGTCTTCGCTGTCGATGCCAAAGGCGTCGAACAGGGTCTCCATGTAGATCGGCAGGCTGAACTGATCGTCCTGTTCCAGAATGGCTTCAACCAGCGCTTCGCCTTCGCCGGCGCCGCCGGAATTGAGTTCCAGCAAGCGGTCGCGACCGGTGTGCAGTTCGCTTTCCAGGCGTTCGCGCTCGGTGCGGGCTTCGTCGATCAGACTTTGCCACTCGTCGTCGTCACCGCTTTCCAGCAGCGGCAGCAGGCGCGGGCCGAACTGATGCTGCAGGGCGTTGCCGGTCGGGCAGGTATTGAGGAACGCATTGAGCGCCTCGTGATACCACTGGAACAGGCGTGCCTGCGGGCTGGTTTCCAGGAAAGGTACGTGCAGCTCGATGGTGTGCTTCTGGCCGATCCGGTCCAGACGCCCGATACGCTGCTCCAGCAGGTCCGGGTGCGACGGCAGGTCGAACAGCACCAGATGGTGAGAGAACTGGAAGTTGCGGCCTTCGCTGCCGATTTCCGAGCAGATCAGGACCTGAGCGCCGAATTCTTCGTCTACAAAATAGGCCGCCGCGCGGTCGCGCTCAAGGATGTTCATACCCTCGTGGAAGACCGTGGCTGGAATGCCGGAACGCACGCGCAGCGCGTCTTCCAGGTCCATGGCGGTTTCGGCGTGGGCACAGATGACCAGCACCTTGACGCGCTTGAGCATTTTAAGCGTGTCGATCAGCCAGTCGACGCGTGGGTCGAAGCGCCACCAGCGCTCTTCTTCGCTGACTTCCGACTGCGACTGGAAGCTGACTTCCGGGTAAAGGTCGGCGTGTTCGCCAACCGGCAACTCAAGGTATTCCACAGGGCAGGGCAGCGGGTATTGATGCAGCTTGCGCTCCGGGAAGCCCTGCACGGCGGCACGGGTGTTGCGAAACAGCACGCGGCCGGTGCCGTGACGGTCCAGCAGTTCTCGAATCAGGCGCGCCTTGGCTTCGTCGTCGCCGGTATTCACGGCCGCCAGCAGGGAATCGCCTTCGGCACCCAGGAAGCCATGAATGGTTTTCTGTGCCGCAGCGGACAGCTTGCCCTTATCAAGCAACTCCTGAACGGCCTGAGCCACCGGACGGTAGTTCTCGCTTTCGGCGCGGAAGGCCTTGAGGTCGTGGAAACGGTTCGGGTCCAGCAGGCGCAGGCGGGCGAAGTGGCTGTCCTGACCCAGCTGTTCCGGGGTCGCGGTCAGCAGCAGTACGCCGGCAATGACTTCGGCCAGTTGTTCGACCAGCGAGTATTCGCGGCTGGCCTTGTCTTCGTGCCAGACCAGATGGTGGGCTTCGTCGACTACCATCAGGTCCCAGCCTGCCGCAAACAGGGCGTCCTGGGCTTTTTCGTCTTCGACCAGCCATTCCAGGGCAACCAGTGCAAGCTGGGTGTCTTCGAACGGGTTGCCTGCATCGCTTTCCATGAAGCGCTCGGCGTCGAACAGCGCGACCTGCAGGTTGAAGCGGCGACGCATTTCCACCAGCCACTGGTGCTGGAGGTTTTCCGGGACCAGAATCAGCACGCGGCTGGCGCGGCCCGACAGCAGTTGGCGATGGATCACCAGACCGGCTTCGATGGTTTTGCCCAGACCCACTTCGTCGGCCAGCAGAACGCGCGGCGCGATACGGTCCGCGACTTCGCGAGCGATGTGCAACTGGTGGGCGATAGGCTGTGCCCGCACGCCACCCAGGCCCCACAGCGAGGACTGCAATTGGCGGCTGGTGTGCTCCAGCGTGTTGTAGCGCAACGAAAACCAGGACAACTGGTCGATCTGGCCAGCGAACAGACGGTCGGTAGCCAGACGGAACTGGATGAAGTTCGACAGTTGGGTTTCCGGCAGTGTCACCACTTCGTTCTGCGCGTTCAGGCCGTGGTAGACCAGCAGGCCATCGACATCGTCGACTTCGCGAACGGTCATTTTCCAGTTTTCGAAGTGCGTGATCACGTCGCCAGGGGAGAAACGCACGCGGGTCAGCGGCGCATTACGCAGTGCGTACTGACGTGTTTCGCCAGTGGCCGGATAGAGCACGGTCAACAAGCGGCCGTCCTGTGCCAGAACGGTGCCCAAACCCAGCTCGGCTTCGCTGTCACTAATCCAGCGTTGCCCCGGTTGATACCGCTGCGCCATGCTGCCTGTCTCCCGCTTGAAAAAGCTGAGTATGTTAACGGAACACGCCCCGAAGGCCAAAGGCAGCGTGAAAAAACTCATGGTCAGCGCCGGAACCTATCGAATTTTTGGTTCCATGACACTTATTTCACTGAGAGGGGTCAAAAAAGATCTTATAAACCACCACTGGCTCTTTCAGCCCGGTTCAAGTTGCCTCGTGCACGGCCGAAACCCCGGTAAGAGGAGGTAAAACCATGCTGCAACCTATGCTTCCGTTAAGTGTGGTGCCTGTGACATCACAGCTGGATCCGGCCAAACGCATGCCGGACATTCCACCTGTAGCGCCGGTGCAGGAGAGCTCCAGCGAGACCTCCATCGACCTGCGCAATGAAGATACTGAACGCAGCGCGTTGCTGTTGCGTGAAGAGCAACAGCGCCAGCAGCAACAGCAGCAGGCTCATGGCGGCGGAGAAGCCGAGGAATACGTGGGACTGGTGGTCCCGGGTGATTCGCTGAACGCCGACAACACCGTACCCGTTGTACCGCTCATCGACGACGAGCCGCGCCAGGGGCTTTGGGTGGATATTCAGATCTGATTGCTGCACCGCCCAGGGCTGTACTGATCACGGGACTGGTCAGGGCTGCTGCGATTGAGCATTATTGGCCCTGATTTCCCGTGTTCGAGAACCGCAAGCCATGAGCGACGATGCACAACTGATCGACCTGGGTGCCGAGCGCGCCAAGCGTATCCACGATCTGAATGACAAGCGCCTCAATGAAGTGCGTAACGCCTTCGAACAGGCGATGCCATTGAGCAGCAAAAAACCGAAGAAAAAGCCCAAAAAACGCTGATCCAGCCGCCACACCCTTGATCTGATCAGTCTGGTTCAGCAACAGCTGATCTGGATCAACTCGCCGTTATGTTCGCTGCCTTAATCTTGCTCCATCGAATGCGTTGTGGGCGGACACGCGCCTGCATGCATTCAATGAGCACGCAAGGCACTTGGGGCGACTTCGGTCGCCCTTTTTTTCGTCTGCATGCCACGCCCTGCATCGGACGCCGGGCGCTATCAGCTCACGGTTTTGGCGCCGGCATTGGCCAAGTCATAGGCTCTGGCGGCTTCGGCGGTCTTGATGTCGCGCTGATAGCTGGGCGTCCAGGTGGTCACCGGTGACTTCTGGGTGAAGCTGACATTGCTGCCGATGTCCTTGAAGTGCGCATCGCCATAGTCATCCAGCGCGCCGGAGTTGCTGGCCTTGTTGGAAACATCCACGCCTTTTGCGAAATAGTTGGCCTGCGAGAGGATGGTCGCATCCCCCGTCGCGGTGAAGCCAAGATGGAAGTTGTCGATCGAGTTGTTGTAAACGTCAAAGTCGCCATGCCGCATCAGGCCGGGTGCCCGAACATCCAGGTTGCTGAACACATTGTTGGCGATGGTCATGCGCGGGTAACCCTTGTACTCGGCCTTGGCTTGAGCGGAGTCGTCCGGCTGACCGAGAATCACGCCATATTCGTTGTTCTGGAGTTTCGAGTTGGTCAGACTGACGTTGTCTGCCGTCCCGCCGACATAAAGCAGTTTGTCCAGGCCTTTGGCGTTCTGATCCTTGGTGCCTGAATAGGTGTTGTGATCGATCCAGTATTTCTGACCGCTGCTGATGAACATCTGCATGTCACCGTTTTCGCGATAACGGCTGTCGTGGTCGAAGTTCAGATTCTGGAAGATGTCATTGCTGGCGGTCTTGCCGCTGGCCAGGTAGATGTTGTGCAGGCTGTTGCCCTTGTCGGTACCCAGCAGGGTCTTGTTGGCGCCAAAGTTGATGGTCACCTTGCTGTCGGCAGACAGGTTGGCCCCCAGTTTGACGGTACGGGCTTTGTCGTCTTCCATGTACTTCTTGAGGTCCGCTACGGTATTGACCGTGACGACTTCGCCACCATTACCGCCGGTGGTGTTCGCCTGTTTGGCGAAGCCGACCATTCCGGACATGTCGGCCCCAGGACCGTTGCCCGCTCGGTGCGCGGGTTGCGCCACTTTTTCTGTGGTCTCAGATCTGTCTGTGGCGGTTGGCAACGTTTTGGCGGGCGCAGACTGATTGGCGGCTGGCGTATTGCCTTGGGCTGACGCCGAAGTGCGCGCCGTATCAGACGGCGCTGCTGTGGCGCTCTTTTGCAGCGAGACCGGTTTGTCGGTCGGATAATCGTTTTTCACCACGAACGGCTTTTCTGTGTTGCCGGACGATGACGGCGACCCTGAAGAGGGGGCTGATGAAGACTGAAGGGAGGTCGGCGCCTGTTCCCGTTCAGACGGTGCAGGTGCCGGTGTCGAGCCGTCCTGCTGATGCCCTTGTGATCTGGAAAACAGATCCTTGAGGATGGTGCGAATGGCTTCCACCAGCTTGTTCAGCAACAACTCAACGGGGTTTTCAGTTGCACCCGAGGCTGCGTTTGTAGCGGGCGTTTGCGCCCTGGAGCCAAGGCCATTGAACGACGACTGCAACCCTGTTGCCTGCTGCGGCGGTGCGAAGTCGACCAGCTTGCTGCCATTGCCGGACGTGACCTGAGGTGGCGGACTGTTATCGGCTTGCGGGTTTATGCCCTGGGTTGGCTGCCCGGAGACGGGATAATAATTTCGGGTGATCATATTCATGGGTGATTGCTCCGCCTGCAGGAATGAACGATTCGTGATCCGGATAAGGTAGCGCTGGTTTCCTGAGTGGAAAGCGCAGCCAAAACAGTTCCGAGGGCATCATGAATTTGTGTTCAGGTCAGCAGTGGAGCCCGGGCGCGGCCGCAGGTGCGCGCGCCGGTTCCGGGTATCAGCCGAAAGTGATCTCGGGCAATACGGTCAGGTCGACGGTCTGCTGCTTGCGCGGGGCGAGAATCTCGGCTTCGCCGTCTACAACCAGCTCATCGTTCTGATTGAAAACACGGGTGGCGATGCGCACGCGGAATTTCGGCAGTTTTTCCAGGATTTCCAGGCGCACAGTCAGGGTATCGCCCAGTTTCACCGGCTTCTGGAAGGTCATCTGCTGACCGATATAGATGGTGCCAGGGCCAGGCAACTTGCATGCAACCGCCGCACTGATCAGTGCGCCGCTGAACATGCCGTGGGCAATACGCTCCTTGAACATGGTCTTGGAGGCGTATTCGGCGTCCAGGTGGACCGGGTTGTGGTCTCCGGACATGGCGGCGAACAGTTGAATGTCACGCTCTTCCACTGTCTTGCTATAGCTGGCGGTCTGACCGACTTCAAGGGCTTCGTAAGGCGTGTTGGTGACTTGAGTCATGTGGCTGTCCTGACAATAAAAATGAATTGAAGCGTGCCGGTTCGTGCAATCCGACCTGGCCTTGATTTGTAACACTTGATGACCTGTCGCCGCCAATGCGCGGACAAGATCATTCAGACGCTTGCTGGCGCTCCCCGGATCACATTCAAGGCAAATAATAAGCAAACGCCATGTGAATACGGCTACTGAGCGATCGGGCAAGTATCTTTACCAGCCCGATTGCCGTGAGCAGTGTATCGCCGACGACAGATTTCAGTCTGAACAGAGACAAGATTCATGCTGCTGATGAGGCCCGGACGATCATTTGCCTGAGACACTTTAACTGCTAACGTCCGCCCAGACCCATGCAGGGAAAAAGGATAAAAATAATGCAAGCTGACTTCTGGGATGACAAGCGTCCGGCGGGTGTCGACGCCGAGGTGGATCTGCAAACCTACCAATCGGTCGTCGAGGTGTTCGAGCGCTGCTGCAGGAAATTCGCCGACCGGCCTGCGTTCAGCAACATGGGCGTGACGCTGACTTACGCGGAACTCGAGCGTCACTCCGCCGCCTTCGCCGCGTATCTACAGCAGCATACGCAACTGGTGCCGGGTGATCGCATTGCCGTACAGATGCCCAATATCCTGCAATATCCGATCGCCGTATTCGGTGCGATGCGCGCCGGTCTGACGGTGGTCAACACCAACCCGTTGTACACCGCACGCGAGATGCGCCATCAATTCAAGGACTCTGGTGCCAGAGCGCTGGTTTACCTCAACCTGTTCGGCAAGCTGGTGCAGGAAGTGCTGCCGGACACGGCCATCGAATACCTGATCGAAGTAAAAATGGGCGACATGCAGTCGGCGGCCAAGGGCTGGCTGGTCAATACCCTTGTCGACAAGGTCAAGAAGATGGTCCCCGAATTCCATCTGCCTCAGGCCGTCGGCTTCAAGCGCGCGCTGCGCCTGGGGCGCGAGAGCCGCATGCAGGTCGTACCGCGAGGTCTGCAGGATGTTGCCGTTCTGCAATACACCGGTGGCACCACGGGGCTGGCCAAAGGCGCGATGCTCACCCATGGCAATCTGGTCGCCAACATGCAGCAAGTCTATGCCTGCATGCGCCAGCAAGGACCGCAAGGCGGATCGCTGTTTGAAGAGGGCAAGGAGGTGATGATTGCGCCGTTGCCGCTCTATCACATCTATGCGTTCACGGCGAACTGCATGTGCATGATGATCAGCGGCAATCACAACATCCTGATCACCAACCCTCGCGATATCGGCGGCTTCATCAAGGAGCTGGGCAAGTGGCGCTTCACTGCCATGATCGGCCTCAACACGCTGTTCGTGGCGCTCATGAACCACCCGGAATTCAAGAATCTGGATTTCTCGGCGCTGAAAAGCACCAACTCCGGTGGCACTGCACTGGTCAAGGCCACGGCCGAGCGCTGGGCGCAGATCACCGGCTGCACGATCGTCGAAGGTTACGGCCTGACCGAGACGTCGCCTGTCGCCAGCGCCAATCCCTATGGCGCCCTGGCACGCCTGGCACGCCTGGGAACCGTGGGCATGTCCGTGCCCGGCACCGCGATGAAAGTCATTAATGACGATGGCATCGAGTTGCCTTTCGGCGAGCGTGGCGAGCTGTGTATCAAGGGGCCGCAGGTCATGAAAGGCTACTGGAACCAGCCTGATGCCACGGCCGAATGCCTGGACGCCGAAGGCTGGTTCAAGACCGGTGACATTGCCGTGATTGGCGCTGACGGGTTCGTCAGTATCGTCGACCGCAAGAAAGACTTGATCATCGTGTCCGGCTTCAACGTCTACCCCAATGAAATCGAAGACGTGGTCATGGCCCATCCGAAAGTCGCCAACTGCGCCTGTATCGGCGTGCCGGACGAGCGCTCGGGGGAGGCCGTGAAGCTGTTCGTGGTGGCGCGAGACCCGCAGCTGAGCATTGAAGAGCTCAAGGCCTTCTGCAAAGAGAATTTCACCGGCTACAAGGTGCCCAGACAGATCGTTCTGCGTGATTCATTGCCGATGACTCCGGTGGGCAAGATTCTGCGACGCGAGCTTCGGGACATCGCCTGACCCTTTAATCGTCTCCATGTGTGTACCTGGCCCCGTTTGCAGAACGCTGTAAACGGGGTCAGTTTTTTTCGGAAACAGGCGATTATATTGATTGGCCGCTCTGTTTCGGTACTTTCGGCGTGATGATGAAAATTTATTAAATGAATTTAAAGTGACTGTTTGTTAGTTTCTGGTCGTATTGGTGACTGTGTGGCCTGCTTCTGCCTCTAGTCGGCCTTTGGCAAAGCTGCTACTCTCGGCGCGCTTTTTGATCAGTCATAAAGCGAAAAAGCGTCTACTGCATAATTCCAAGCACAAGAAAATCATCGCTTCAGGCGATGTGAAGAATTCGCTATCGCTACGGAGCCGACTGAATGATTGATAACTTCTGGAAGGACAAGTACCCGTCCGGTATCCCTGCCGATATCAACCCCGACGAGTACCCTAACGTCCAGGCGGTCCTGAAGCAGTCCTGCCAGCGCTTCGCCGACAAGCCGGCGTTCAGCAACCTGGGCAAGACCATCACCTACGGCGAGCTGTATGAGCTGTCCGGCGCTTTTGCCGCCTGGATTCAGCAACATACCGACCTGCAGCCGGGTGACCGTATCGCCGTGCAGCTACCCAACGTATTGCAGTACCCGATTGCCGTCTTCGGTGCGATTCGCGCCGGGCTGATCGTGGTCAACACCAACCCGCTGTACACCGCGCGGGAAATGGAACACCAGTTCAACGACTCCGGTGCCAAGGCGCTGGTGTGTCTGGCAAACATGGCCCATCTGGCCGAGAAGGTCGTACCCAAGACGCAGATCAGGCAGGTGATTGTCACCGAAGTGGCCGACATGCTGTCGCCGTTCAAGCGCTTGCTGATCAATAGCGTCATCAAGTACGTGAAGAAGATGGTCCCGGCCTATCACTTGCCCAAGGCCATCAAATTCAACGATGTGCTTGGCAAGGGCCGTGGTCAGCCAGTGACCGACGTGTCGCCCGGCAGCGCCGATGTTGCCGTGCTGCAGTACACCGGCGGCACCACCGGGGTGGCCAAGGGGGCAATGCTGACGCACCGCAACCTGATCGCCAACATGCTGCAATGCCGCGCGCTGATGGCGTCAAATCTGGGCGAAGGCTGTGAAATCATCATCACGCCGCTGCCGCTGTATCACATCTATGCCTTCACCTTTCATTGCATGGCGATGATGCTGCTTGGCAATCACAACATCCTGATCAGCAACCCTCGTGACCTGCCGGCCATGGTCAAGGAGCTTTCGAAATGGAAGTTCAGCGGCTTTGTCGGCCTTAACACGCTGTTTGTGGCCCTGTGCAATAACGAGGGTTTCCGCAACCTCGACTTTTCGGCGTTGAAAGTTACCCTGTCCGGCGGCATGGCCCTGCAGCAGTCCGCTGCCGAACGCTGGAAGCAGGTCACTGGCTGCCAGGTCTGCGAAGGCTATGGCATGACCGAGACCAGCCCAGTGGCTACGGTCAATCCCGCTAAAGACGTGCAGATGGGCACTATCGGTATTCCTGTGCCGTCGACGCTGTGCAAGGTTATCGACGATGCTGGCAACGAGCTGGCGTTCGGTGAAACCGGCGAGTTGTGCATCAAGGGCCCTCAGGTCATGAAAGGCTACTGGAAGCGCCAGGAAGCCACCGATGAAATGCTCGACAGTGATGGCTGGCTCAAGACCGGTGACATCGCAATCATCCAGCCCGATGGCTACATCCGGATTGTCGATCGCAAGAAAGACATGATTCTGATCTCCGGTTTCAACGTATACCCCAACGAACTGGAAGACGTGCTGGCCACGCTCCCGGGCGTGTTGCAATGCGCGGCGATCGGCGTGCCGGACGAGAAGTCAGGCGAAACCATCAAGGTTTTCGTCGTGGCCAAACCGGGCGTTACCCTCACCAAGGAACAGGTCATGGAGCACATGCGCGCCAACCTGACCGGCTACAAGGTGCCGCGTAGCGTGGAATTCCGGGAGGTTCTGCCCACTACCAACGTCGGCAAGATCCTGCGTCGCGAGCTGCGTGATGAGGAATTGAAGAAGCTGGGCGTGAAGAAGTAGGGCGGAGCGCCGCACGATAGTTGCGATTATCGTTCCGCACGCTCCAGCGTGGGAATGCAGGTCTCGACGCTCTGCGTCGCAAGAGGACGCGGAGCGTCCGGTATTTCGTACCTCATACTTTGTTGTAATTGAGCAGTGCTGCCGGCAAACCATGACCGCGATGGATAGCCTGGCATTCAGGCCATTCGTCACGACCCGCCACAATCTGCGACAATCCGCACCTGCCATTTGAAAAAAGACCCTGCGCGCCTGATGACCGACGAATCGCCCTCTATCGACCAACTTCTGAAAAACCTCGACCAAGCGATGATCAGCGAACGTCATCGCCTGCGCCTTCAGTTGCATGACCTGCGCAAAAAGCCTGACGAGGCGAAGCTGGCGCAGTGGGTAGCGCGGGTTCAAGCCTCCTGTGCGCAGGTGACGGCGCGGCGTGAGAGCGTGCCGACGATCCGTTATGACGACAACCTGCCCATCGCCGCCAAACGCGATGAGATCAAGGAGGCCTTGCTCAAGCATCAGGTGCTGATCATTGCCGGTGAAACCGGCTCCGGCAAGACCACCCAATTGCCGAAAATCTGCCTGGAAATCGGTCGCGGCCAGCACGGTCTGATCGGCCATACCCAGCCGCGCCGGATCGCCGCACGCAGCGTGGCCAGCCGGGTGGCCGATGAGCTGGGCACACCGCTGGGCGCGCTGGTCGGTTATCAGGTGCGCTTTGAAGATCAGAGCGACAGCAACACGCTGATCAAGCTGATGACCGACGGTATTCTGCTGGCCGAAACCCAGCATGATCGCTTTCTTGAGCGCTACGACACGATCATCGTCGACGAAGCCCACGAAGGCAGCCTGAACATCGACTTCCTGCTGGGTTACCTGAAAACCCTGCTGCCGCGTCGTCCGGACCTGAAAGTCATCATCACCTCCGCGACCATCGACCTGCAGCGCTTTTCCGAGCACTTCAACGATGCGCCGGTGATCGAAGTGTCCGGGCGTACCTTCCCTGTCGACCTCTGGTACCGCCCGCTGACCAGCGAGCAGGACGAGGAAGGCAACAGCGTCGAAGAAGACCTGACAGTCGATCAGGCCATTCTGGCCACGCTGGATGAGCTGGCGTCCTTTGAGCGTAGCGAGCGCAAGAGCCCGGGCGACGTGCTGGTGTTTCTGCCCGGCGAACGCGAGATTCGCGATGCCGCCGAGGTACTGCGCAAGGCGCAGCTCAGGCACACCGAAATTCTGCCGCTGTACGCACGCCTTTCGCCTGCCGAACAGCAGCGTATCTTTCAGTCCCATCCGGGTCGTCGTGTGGTGCTGGCCACCAACGTGGCCGAAACCTCGCTGACCGTGCCGGGCATCCGCTATGTGATCGATACCGGTACTGCACGCATCAGCCGCTATAGCTATCGCGCCAAGGTCCAGCGCCTGCCGATCGAAGCCGTGTCGCAGGCCAGCGCCAACCAGCGCAAAGGCCGTTGCGGGCGCGTCGAGCCCGGTTTGTGCGTGCGTCTGTACAGCGAGGAAGATTTCAACGGTCGACCTGAATTCACCGACCCCGAGATACTGCGCACCAACCTGGCAGCGGTCATCCTGCAGATGCTGCACCTGCGTCTGGGTGAGATCACCGATTTCCCGTTCATCGAGCCGCCGGATGGCAAGGCGATCAGCGACGGCTTCAACCTGTTGCAGGAGCTGTCGGCAGTCAATCGCGAAAATCAGCTGACCCCGCTGGGCCGTCAACTGGCGCGCCTGCCAGTGGATCCGCGCATGGGTCGCATGCTTCTGGAAGCTGCGAAGCAGGGCAGCCTGCAGGAAGTCTTGATCGTGGCCAGTGCCATGTCCGTGCAGGATGTGCGTGAGCGTCCACCCGAGCGTCAGCAGGCGGCTGATCAGGCCCATGCGCAATGGAAAGACGCCGACTCGGACTTCGCCGGGCTGGTCAATCTGTGGCGCGGTTTTGAAGAGCAGCGCCAGACCCTGACGGCCAGCCCGCTGCGTAACTGGTGCAGGCGCAATTTCCTGAATTACCTGCGCCTGCGCGAGTGGCGTGATTCCCATCGACAGCTGAGCCTGATCTGCCGCGATCTGCAACTGACGGTCAACAAGGAACCGGCCGATTACCCGAAATTCCACAAGGCCATTCTTTCTGGTCTGCTGAGTCAGATCGGGCAAAAGGCCGACGAGGGTGACTACCTTGGCGCACGGCAGCGGCGCTTCTGGATTCACCCGTCTTCCGGGCTCGGCAAGAAGCGCCCGCAGTGGTTGATGACCGCTGAGCTGGTGGAAACCACCAAGCTGTACGCGCGCATGGTGGCCAAGATCGATTCGGACTGGATCGAGCCGCTGGCTGGCCACCTGATCAAGAAAAATCATTTCGAGCCGCACTGGGAGAAGAAGCGCGGGCAGGTCGTAGCGTTCGAGCAGATTACGCTGTTCGGCCTGATCGTGGTTGGTCGCCGTCCGGTGCATTACGGGCCGATTGACCCGGTGGTGTCGCGCGAGCTGTTCATTCGCGAAGGTCTGGTGCGCGGTGACATCCTGTCGCGGGCCAAATGCCTGAGTGCCAATACCCGCCTGCTGGAGCAGCTCGATGAGCTGGAGGCCAAGGCTCGACGTCGCGATATTCTGGCTGACGAAGACACCTTGTTCAGCTTCTATGAAGCGCGAATCCCGGCCGAGATTCATCAGACGGCCACGTTCGACAGTTGGTACAAGACTGAAAGCCAGAAGAACCCGCAACTGCTGATCATGCGCGAAGAGGATGTGCTGGCCCGCGAGGCCAGTGAAGTTACCGCCGCGCAGTATCCGGATACCTTGCACCTGGGCGACCTCAGTCTGTCGCTGAGTTACCACTTCGAGCCCAACCACCCACGTGACGGCGTGACCTTGCGCGTCCCTGCGCCCCTGTTGCTGTCGCTGCCTGCCGAGCGCCTGGAGTGGCTGGTGCCGGGCTTGCTCGAGACCAAGAGCATTGCGCTGGTGCGCAACCTGCCCAAAGCGGTGCGCAAGAACTTCGTGCCGGTCCCGGATTTCATCAAGGCCGCGTTGCAACGTATTACCTTCGGCGAGGGCTCATTGCCCCAGGCGCTGGGGCGTGAGCTTCTGCGCATGACCGGCGTGCGGGTCAGCGAAGAGGGCTGGGCTGAAGCCGCGCAGCAGCTTGAAGGCCACCTGAAGATGAACCTGGAAATCGTCGATGGCAGCGGCAAGTTTCTCGGTGAGGGTCGTGATCTGGCCGAGCTGACGGCGCGCTTTGCCGAGGCGAGCCAGGCTGCACTGGCCGTACCTCAAACCGCGAAAAGCCAGCAGCCGGTGCAGGCCAAGGCCTTTGCTGCGGTGGCGCAAAAGACTCAGCAGAACATCGCCGGGTTGTCGATGACGGTTTATCCCGCGTTGGTCGAAGAGGGCGGAGCGGTCAAGGAAGGCCGGTTCTCCACGCAGGCCGAAGCTGAATATCAGCATCGCCGTGCTTTGCAGCGTTTGTTGCTGCAACAGCTGGCTGAACCGGCGAAGTTCCTGCGTAACAAACTGCCGGGGCAGACCGAGCTGGCCTTGTTGCACCGCGAGCTGGGCCGCATCGATGCGTTGATAGAGGACATCCTGCTGGCCAGCCTCGACAGTTGCGTGCTGGAAGGTGAAGCCGAGTTGCCGCGCGACGGTGCCGGCCTGTTGTCGCTGGCTGAGCGCAAGCGCGCCGACTGGACCGAACACGCCGAACGGCTGGCGAAGCTGACGCTGGAGATTCTCAAGCTGTGGCACGGACTGCAAAAGCGCTTCAAAGGCAAGATTGATTTGTCTCAGGCGGTTGCCCTCAACGATATCAAGGCGCAACTGAGCAAACTGGTGTACCCCGGTTTCGTGCGTGAAACCCCGGCGGTGTGGCTCAAGGAACTGCCGCGCTACCTGAAGGCTATCGAGATGCGTCTGGAAAAACTGCCAGGTCAGGTGCAGAAAGACCGGGTGTGGAGCATCGAGCTGGCAGGCCTGTGGACGCAATACCAGACACGTGCCGACAAGCACGCCCTGGAAGGCAAGCGCGACCCGGAACTGGCGCTGTATCGCTGGTGGATGGAGGAGTACCGCGTGTCGCTGTTCGCTCAGCAGTTAGGCACCAAAATGCCGGTGTCGGACAAACGGTTGAGCAAGCAGTGGAGTCAGGTGGAGGGCTGATCCTGCGTCGGCCCTCAGCACAGTCAATTGTCGCTATCAGGCCTATATTCATTGGCCCGATAGCGCCAAAACCGGGCTCTGTGGCACACTCCGCGCCTGTCTTCACCGTGTCATGAAATGCTGCTCTCTGTTGCGGGCAGCTTTTACAGTCGCACTGGTACGTTGGTCCCAAAAACAGAGGGCCTCCGAACACCGTGCCTGAGCAGGTGTTTACCTGCAACTCAATAAGAGAGGAACGACCGTGCACAACGTCGTCATCAGTGGCACAGGCCTGTTTACCCCGGCCAACAGCATCTCCAACGAAGAGCTGGTGCAGTCTTTCAATGCCTATGTCGCACAGTTCAACAGCGATAACGCAGCGGCTATCGAACGTGGTGAAGTGGAAGCACTCAGTGAATCCAGCGCCGCGTTCATCGAAAAAGCATCGGGCATCAAAAGCCGCTTTGTCATGGATAAACAAGGCATTCTCGACCCGCAGCGCATGAAGCCCAACCTGCCGGAGCGCGGCAATGATGAATGGTCGATCCTCTGCCAGATGGGGGTTGCTGCGGCCGAGCAGGCTTTGCAACGTGCAGGCAAAACCGCTGCCGATATCGACGGTGTAATCGTTGCCTGCTCCAACTTGCAGCGCGCCTATCCGGCGATTTCCATTGAGATTCAGGAAGCGCTGGGTGTCGCGGGCTATGGTTTCGACATGAACGTGGCCTGTTCTTCGGCCACCTTCGGTATCCAGGCAGCCTGCAACAGCGTGCAATTGGGGCAGGCCCGCGCCTTGCTGGTGATCAGTCCGGAAATCTGCACCGCGCACCTTAATTTCCGTGACCGTGACAGCCATTTCATTTTTGGCGACGGGGCCACAGCCGTTGTGGTCGAGCGCGCGGATCTCGCCACCTCGCCTTACCAGTTCGATATCGTCAGTACTCGTTTGTTGACCAAATTCTCCAACAACATCCGCAACAATTTCGGTTTCCTCAACCGTACCTCGGACGAGGGCCAGAATGCGCCGGACAAGCTGTTTGTGCAGGAAGGCCGCAAGGTGTTCCGCGAGGTCTGCCCGATGGTGGCCGAGCTGGTCGCGGCGCATTTGCAGGACAACGGTATCAACATCACTGACGTCAAACGCTTCTGGCTGCATCAGGCCAACCTGAGCATGAACCAGTTGATCGTCAAGAAGCTGCTGGGTCGTGATGCCACCGTAGAGGAAGCGCCGGTGATTCTCGACACCTACGGTAACACCAGCTCGGCAGGCTCGGTCATTGCGTTTCATACCTATCAGGATGACTTGCCCGAGGGCGCGCTGGCCGTGCTCAGCTCGTTCGGTGCCGGCTACTCGATTGGCAGCGTGATTCTGCGCAAGCGCTGATTGCGCTTTACTGTCAGCGTCTGCATATCAGACGCTGCCTGTCATATCCCGTTATGTAACCTGCACCCCGGCGGATCTTTATTGTGTTGGCTTTTTACGAAGCCATCACGAGTATCGATCATGTTTACCGCCTACACCACGTCTGGAACGCCAGCCTCGCCTGGTTCCCTGCCTTCCTCACGACAACTCGACTCTGCGCCATTCGACGTTGAGCATCCAAATGCCGGATTCATCAGAGGCAGCCTGCCTGACTGGTATTTGAACGCCCCGGCGACCTTGCGCCAGGCACTGCACGCCAGTCATCAGAAAACCCTGCGTTCCACGCATGCGCTTGGGCCCGTTCGCAATCGTCTTTTATCAGCACAAGCATTCGCAGCGCCTCTGCTGACGCAAGCGTTTTTCGAACGCTTCGAACTTCCCTTGGATGTCGAAGCCTTTCAACTGATGACTTGGCGTTATGACGGTTCCTGGAAGCCGAATCCCCTTGAACAGACGCTGTTGCAGGCCGCCTTGCAGAACTTCGCCTCCAGTAACCGAAGCCGCTTCGATCCGTACTCGGCAATACTTCGTACTGGAGGCCTGCGTTACTGGCTTATCGACAGTGCTCAGCGCAGGTACAAGGTGGAATACAAGGACCGTCTTGATATCGACCTTGAGCAATTCGCTGATTTTTGTCATGAACTGGATCTTGGTGGCCAGTATCAGGCGCATCTGGACAGTGTATTCAAGCCTTCCACGCCAGGCGCTGCGAAAGCGGTTGCCACTGTTTTTATCGACGGTGAGCGCGATGCTGTCGAGGTGCTTGCGCACATTGCCATGATGAAGGGCGATATCAGCGAAGCCGCTTACCAGATGCTGTTGAGCGTAGTGAAGCCCGACGTCCATGCGCAATGGGGGGGCAGGGGGTTGCGCTATTGTCAGTTGCATATGCTCGATACCTACGCTTTTTCGGGCTGCCTGTTACACGGGGCTTTGCTGATTCAGCAGGATATTGCTGACCCTGACAGTGGGCCTTGTCTTGTCTATATGCCTTCAGAGCCGTCACACCCGCTCAAACAGTTCGCGTCACTCCGGGCTTTCAACGACAGCCTCGTGGCAGCGCTCGACAGTGACAGTTACAGGCGCTATTTCAGCCGCTTCGTCAGCCTTGGCCAAAGTCCGGAGTTTTTTGCGAAGCTGAAATCGCGGCTCTACCCGGTCCAGGAACACACGCTGGACGTCAATGCCGACCTGGTGTTGCAGGCGCAGCCATTTTCCAAGCCCACGTTCGAGTTGCTTTACGACCACCTGCTGGCCAAAACCTACGTTGATTCACGGACCATAGCGGTGCCGTCTGCGCAGGCTGATCAGCTAGCCAGGGATGCGCTGATCGACAACCTGAAAAACAGTGGCATGGACATACTCAATGCGGCCGGGCTCTTTGTGCCTGTGCTGGGTGAAGTCATGGCCGTGGTTGCTCTCTATCAGATTGTCCGCGAAGCGTTCGTTGCCTACGAAGACTGGACGCACGGGGAAGTGGAAGAGGCCATGCAACATGTTTATAACATCGCCGAAAACGTCGCTCAGACAGTGGTGGTGGGCAGCGTCATTGGCGCGCTCGATCGGCTGGAACCGTCGATGTTTATCGAAAGCCTGGTGCAGAAGAGGGTGGATGGATCGGTTCGTCTTGGAAAGCCGACTGTTGGCGGTTATGCGGATACGGTTACGGTGCCTGACGGTTTGCGTGCCAATCCGCTGGGGCTTTACGAATTCGACAGCAAGACGTGGCTGCCAATGAACGGCAAGCTGTACCGCGTTGAAGCAGACGCAACCGGAAAAAACTGGCGTATCAGGCACCCGCAGGATCAGCACGCCTACTCGCCTAAGCTTGAGCACAACGGGGCCGGTGCCTGGCGTCACGAGTGGGAAAACCCCATGGGCTGGGATGAAGTCACAGCGTTCAGGCGGCTTAATGTGACGTGTGATGCGTTCACCGAAGAAGAGATCTCGCGGGTCTTGAGCATTACGGGCAGCAACGAGGCGTTGTTGCGTCAGATACATGTCGAAAGTCACCCGCTTCCAGCTCTTCTGAGAGATGCCATCCAGCGCATGGAAATCGAGCGGGGCTTGCAAGCCTGCATAGACGCCCTCAAGGCAGAAGAGTCCTCGCCAGTGCCTGTCACTCATATCGAGCCATGGATGAAGCTGCTGGTGTCGTCGCCGCACTGGCACAAGAGCCGAGGGTTGTTAGTGTTAGACGCAGACGGAACCATGCTCGACGCCTGGAACGTGGGGGCGCATATGACATTTTCATCCAGTGTCGTGGGCGCGACAGAAGACCTCACGCAGACGCTCGGCCAATTGCTGGAAGGGCTGACACCCGATGAAGTCAGTCATCTGACGGGAACCGGCGGTGCAGATAAAACTTCGCAGGTTCAAGGTTTCAAACGTTATCTGGCCGACTGTGCGCAACTTCACATGGGGCCGTTGCTTGACGAGGTTTATGCACTGCACAACCGCAGCAGTGAGCCGCTGGTCAAACTGATTCAACGCGATTTCAGCAGTGTGCCGGACAGCATCGCTTTGGAACTCATCGAGATGGCGAGCGATGCAGACACCGCACTGATGATCTCGGAAAAACGTATCCCTCTTGAGCTTGCCGAGCATGCTCGTGAGTATCAGCAGCAACTGCGAATAAACAGGGCCATCGAAGGCTTCTACCGACGCTCGTCGGGTAATCCGGACACCTGTGCGACTGGGCTTGGCATGTTGCCGTACACGCCGGGCTGGCGTGGCGACGTTTCAATCGATCTGCTGAAAGACACGCTGGAGGGCGATGAGATCGCGAGCCTTGAAAGTGACCAGACGACTGTCGTGCATCGGGTTCTGATCAGAACCGAAGAGGTATTTCAGCCCTTCAATCAGTTGGGTGAGTCTATAGGTGAGGCTGGTCAGAGCTTTTTCAGTGCTCTGCTGAACGCGCTTCCTGATGACGTGCGTGTCAACATCGAATTGCCAGTGAATGCGGATGAGCAGCACCTGCGCAGTCTTTTGTGTCGTATCGCATCTGACAGACGCGACCGGATAGCGGAAATCCTGCAGTTGCAGCCGATCAAGCCTGGCATCAAATGGCCGCAACGACTGCACGATGGCCGTGTGGGTTACCCCCTGAGCGGACGTTTGCGTGGCCTCTTCCGCAGGCTTGGGATTGGTGCGCCCAGCCACTCGCCAGAGCTTGCGGTAAAAAGCCTGTATCCGGATTTTTCCGAAGAGCAGGTTACGACGTTTCTTCAGGCTCTGCGTGCAGAGCACACAGGTTCTGCCTCGCAATTGACGAACTTTGTGCGACAAAGGCTGCAAGGCCTCGCTCAGGAATTGAGCACTTTGCAAACCGGCCTGGACAGCTGGGTACTGCAAGCTGAGCCCTCGTCACTGCTTAGACCGAGGGCAATCGCGGCGTTGCGAATTCGCAATTGCTGGAGGCACCTGAGCGCTCACTGCAGAAACTATCAGGGTGAGTTTTTGGGGTATTCGCTTGATCTGGAGGGTCTACGGATAGGAAACATGCTGCAGGTATTGGCTGACTTCAGTCATGTGGCGGTTTTAAACGCTCGAAACATGCGGCTTACCCATTTACAGGCTGATGTATTACTTAAGCATTTCAGCAACCTGCATTCATTGAGCCTGGATTTCAATGCGCTGCAATCCCTGCCAGAGTCGATAGGGCGGATGACTCGACTCAGAGAGTTGTCACTCAGACACAACCCGTTGGTCTGGACCGACCAGTGCAACGCCGGTTTGCGCAATCTGAGCCGACTGGAAGTTCTGGACCTCAGTTTTTGCTCGCTTGGGCGGAGCACGCGGCTGAGTCCGCTCAACGCACTGCGCATGCTTTTTTTACGTTCTACAGGTATTGAAAGGGTGCCAGAGTGGAACTGGCGCAGTTCTGATCTGATGCTTCTCGACCTTCGTGACAACCATATCTCGGACATAACTACCCAGGCGCTCGCCCTTATTGATCGCTCCCTCAGCGATAATCGTCTGAATATACATTTGAATGGTAATCCGCTGAGTGTGCAGACGCATGAACGGATCAGAGTGCTGCGTGAGCAACGGTATCAGTCCCGTTTGGGTATCAGCCATAACCGCTTGTTGCATCAGGAAACGCCTGCCCTTAAGGAGACGCTGAACA
>NZ_LJQT01000402.1:0-1962 GCF_001400515.1 Pseudomonas meliae
TGTCACCGCCACTGTAAAAATGACCCCCTAACGCCAACCTAGAATTGACCCCCCTGGGTAAAACTGGCGGCTTTGAGCTGCCAATATGTTGACCCAGGAGCAGTCTGTGGAAATTAAAGTGTTGGCCCGTCAGGGCCATGGCATCAAATTCATCGCCCGTGAGCTGGGTATTTCGCGTAACACCGTGCGCAAGTACCTGCGAAAGGCCCGGTCGCTACCCAGTGACAAGGTGAGACCCGCACGTCCGTGCAAAATCGACCCCTTCAAGGACTACCTGCACGAGCGTATTGAGGCGGCGCGCCCACACTGGATTCCGGCGACCGTCCTGCTGCGTGAGATCACGGCATTGGGGTACAGCGGCGGCGTCAGTCGTCTGAAGGCTTATATTCGCCCCTTCAAACGTAAGGCAGAAGAGCCGGTGGTACGTTTCGAGACACTGCCCGGCAAGCAGATGCAGGTGGACTTCACCACCATTCGACGAGGCCGTCAGCCGCTTAAGGCGTTCGTGGCGACACTTGGTTTTAGTCGAGCAAGCTTTGTCCGTTTCTCCGAGCGAGAGGACAGCGAAGCCTGGCTGACAGGGCTTCGGGAGGCGTTCGCTTACTTTGGCGGCGTGCCCGAGCAGGCCTTGTTTGATAACGCCGGAACCATCATCACCGAGCGAGATGCTTTTGGGGAGGGCCAGCACCGCTGGCATCCCCGATTGGCTGCGCTGGCCGATGAGTTTGGTTTTATTCCCAAGGTCTGCCGCCCTTACCGTGCCCAGACCAAGGGCAAGGTTGAGCGCTTCAACGGGTATCTGAAGGGCAGTTTCATTACCCCGTTGGCCGCTACGCTCAAGAGTGCGGGTCTGACGCTGGATGTGGTGACGGCCAACGCACATATCGGCCAATGGCTCGACGAAGTCGCTCATCAGCGGATTCACGGCACGACGGGTGTTCAACCGGCGGTACGTCTGGCCCAAGAGCTGCAGGTACTATTACCGCTGCCAACACAGAGCCTGCGCCTACAACCCGTCCCAGGCCTACGCCTGGGGCGGGTCCTGCCGTACGAGAGCTTGCAGCATCCGCTGTCGGTTTATGAGCAACTGCTGGAGGTGAGAGCATGAACCTTCAACATGCTCGCCTGACAGAACTATGCAAGGGGCTAAAGCTTGAGCGCGTCGGGGTGGACTGGCCGCACCTGGCCCAACAAGCAGCAAGCGGCGAAGACAGCTTTGCCGACTTCCTCGAAAAGCTGCTGGTTGCCGAGACCGATGCCCGAAGTGAACGCTCTCGACAGGCCCTGCTGAAAACTGCCGCGCTGCCCGCTGTGAAAACGCTGGAGCAATACGACTTCGCGTTTGCCACCGGCGTCCCCCGGGCACAGCTCCAGGAGCTGGCAGCACTGAGTTTTGTTGGACGTGCCGAGAACATCGTGTTCCTGGGGCCTAGTGGTGTAGGCAAGAGCCACCTGGCCATCGCCCTGGCCTACCGGGCAGTGATGGCCGGTATCAAAACCCGCTTCGTCACTGCGGCTGACTTGATGCTGCAACTGACCGCTGCGCACCGCCAGGAACGGCTCAAGGAATACTTCAGTCGTGTGGTGATGGCCCCCGGGTTGTTAGTCATTGATGAAATCGGTTACCTGCCGTTTGGTCGTGATGAAGCCAACCTGTTCTTCAATGTTGTCGCCAAACGCTACGAACAAGGCAGCCTGATCCTCACGAGTAACTTGCCGTTTACCCAGTGGGCCGGAACCTTTGCGGATGATCAAACACTGACAGCGGCCATGCTGGACAGGCTGTTACATCATGCCCATATCGTGCAGATGACAGGTGAAAGCTATCGACTCAAGGACAAGCGCAAAGCAGGAACCCAATCTTCTCGGGCCCAACCGGCTCGAAAATATGAACCCGAGGGGGGTCAAAACTAAGTTGGCGATTTAGCACGGAAGGGGGTCACTTTTTGGTTGGCGTTGACA
>NZ_LJQT01000222.1:0-23481 GCF_001400515.1 Pseudomonas meliae
TCCCGCCATTCATTCCAAATGGCGGGCTCTTTCACGACCAGTCGCTTACGGCTTTTTCAACCCGTAATGCTCGTCGAGCATGCCTGGAGCGTTCGGGCTCTTGGGCGCGTAATCCTTCGGTGTCTCGGTATCACGCGGCGGGGTCAGGCGGTCGCGATGATCGCGGTGCGCATGGTTTGCCTCCGGGTGCAGCGCAGCCAGCAGGCGTTGGCGGGTCAGCTCGTCGAGAGCCAGACGGTTGGCACCCTCGGCAAGGTGTTCCTGAACATCCTGATAGCTCTGTGAAAGCTTCTGTACCAGATTGGCCGTGCTGTTGAAGTGCGTGACTACCTCGTTCTGATAGGTGTCGAAGCGCTCCTGAATGTTGTCCAGCTGGCGCTGGGTGCTGTTCGGAACGGTGTTGGGCAGCAGGCGTGCTACCAGAAAACCAATGACGACACCGGCCACCAGGGCGAGCGTCGGCAACAACCAGACTAAGAGCGAGTGTTCCACGAGTCCTTCCTCTATAAACGGCTTTGCTTTACGTTAACGGCTGGAACCTGCGCTGTATACCCGCGACGTATCGTTGATATGCAAGCCGCAGACAATCAGCTAGACGAGTCGACCCATTTCGAGGTCACGGAGTTCTGTTTTGCTCATGCGTGAAACCCCATTATTTATCGATGGCCCAGAAGGCCAGCTCGAAGCGCTGTATCAGGATGTACCTGACGCCCGAGGCGTTGCACTGATCTGCCATCCTAACCCGATACAGGGCGGAACGATGCTCAATAAAGTCGTTTCGACGTTGCAGCGTACCGCAAGGGATCAAGGTCTGATCACCTTACGCTTCAATTATCGCGGTGTCGGTGCCAGTGCCGGTACGTCGGTCGCCGGGCCAGATGAGATCGATGATGCCCAGGCTGCTGCCAAGTGGCTACGCGCGCAACATCCTGATCTGCCCATGACCCTGTTCGGTTTTTCTTTCGGTGGCTACGTTGCCGCCAACCTGGGCGGTCGCCTCGAAGGGCAGGGCGAAAAACTGACGCATTTGTTTCTGATTGCAGCAGCGGCCTCGCGGCTCAAGGATCAAAGCGTCTTGCCGCAAGCCTGCCCGCTGACGATCATTCAGCCAGAAGACGATGAAGTGATCGATCCCGAAACGGTCTATGAATGGTCGGTCGCGCTGCAACGCCCCCATGAGCTGCTGAAAGTGGCAGAATGCGGACACTTTTTTCACGGCAAGCTGACCGATCTGAAAGATCTGCTTCTGCCGCGACTTTCCAACTGATTGCAGCCCGTATTGCATCCTTTAGATAAGCGACCTGCCATGACCACTCGTATCCTGACCGGTATCACGACCACCGGCACTCCCCATCTGGGTAACTACGCGGGCGCGATTCGCCCGGCCATTGTCGCCAGCCGTCAGAGCGATTTCGACTCGTTCTACTTTCTGGCCGACTACCACGCGTTGATCAAATGCGATGACCCGCTGCGCATTCAGCGCTCGCGTCTGGAAATCGCTGCGACCTGGCTGGCAGCTGGCCTTGATGTTGATCGTGTGACCTTCTATCGCCAGTCGGACATTCCAGAGATCCCGGAACTGACCTGGCTGCTTACCTGCGTGGCGGCCAAGGGCCTGCTTAACCGCGCGCACGCCTACAAGGCATCAGTGGACAAGAACGTCGAAGGTGGCGAGGACCCGGATGCTGGCATCACCATGGGGCTGTACAGCTATCCGGTACTGATGGCCGCTGACATTCTGATGTTCAATGCGCATCAGGTTCCTGTGGGGCGCGACCAGATCCAGCACGTTGAAATGGCCCGCGACATCGGCCAGCGGTTCAATCACCTGTTTGGCAATGGCAAGGAATTCTTTGTCATGCCCGAGGCCTTGATCGAAGAGAGCGTCGCCACGCTACCCGGTCTGGACGGGCGCAAGATGTCGAAAAGCTACGACAACACCATTCCGTTGTTCAGCAGCGCCAAGGAGATGAAAAGCGCCATATCGCGCATCGTCACCGACTCGCGCGCGCCGGGTGAAGCGAAGGATCCGGACACCTCGCACCTGTTCACCCTGTATCAAGCGTTTTCGACGGCAGAGCAGTGCGCTGAATTCCGTTCCGATCTATTGCAGGGGCTGGGCTGGGGCGAAGCGAAGAATCGTCTGTTCACCTTGCTGGATGCGCAATTGAGCGAGCCCCGTGAAAAATATCTGAGGCTGATCGAGCGTCCTGCCGGTCTCGAAGATATCCTGCTCGCCGGCGCGCAGAAGGCACGCCGGGTTGCCACGCCGTTTCTGGAGGAACTGCGTGAGGCGGTGGGCCTGCGCTCGTTCCGCGCCACGGTGCAAAACGCCGATACCGGCAAGAAAAAGGCTACCAAGGGCGCGCGTTTCGTCAGCTTCCGTGAAGACGACGGCAGCTTCCGTTTCCGCCTGCTGGCCGCCGATGGCGAGCAGCTGCTGTTGTCGCGCAATTTTGCCGACGGCAAGGCGGCCGGCATCGCCAGCAAGCAGTTGCAGCAGGGTGGTGAGCTGGATCTGCGCAGTGAAGCCAATGGTTTCACGCTGTGGCTGGACGGCGAGTGTGTAGCCGATAGCCCGGAGTTCGCCGATGCCATCGCGCGCGACAACGCGATTCAAACCCTTAAGCTGGCACTTGCTCCTCAACAGGACTGATTGCCAATCCCCGGGGTCGTCGCTACAGTGACGACCCGTTTTTGTTGCCTTGCTAACGAATTATGACGCCCCTAGAACGATATCAATCTGATCTGAAACGCCCGGACTTCTTTCACGATGCCGCGCAGGAAAACGCTGTGCGCCATTTGCAGCGCCTGTATGACGATCTGGTTGCCGCTCACGACAGCAAGCCCGGCCTGTTCGGCAAGCTGTTTGGCAAGAAAGAGCCGACCCTGGTCAAGGGTTTGTACTTCTGGGGGGGCGTGGGCCGTGGCAAGACCTACCTGGTCGACACGTTCTTTGACGCGCTGCCGTTTCAGGACAAGGTCCGTACGCACTTCCACCGCTTCATGAAGCGCGTGCACGAAGAGATGAAGACCCTCAAGGGCGAACGAAATCCGCTGACGATCATCGCCAAGCGTTTTTCCGACGAGGCACGGGTTATCTGTTTCGACGAGTTCTTTGTTTCCGACATCACCGATGCCATGATTCTGGGCACGCTGATGGAAGAACTGTTCAAAAATGGCGTAACGCTGGTGGCAACCTCCAACATCGTTCCGGACGGTTTGTACAAGGACGGCCTGCAACGCGCGCGTTTCCTGCCTGCAATTGCGCTGATCAAACAGAACACCGACATCGTCAACGTCGACAGCGGCGTCGATTACCGTCTGCGTCACCTGGAACAGGCTGAGCTGTTTCACTTCCCGCTTAACGAAGTTGCGCAGGAAAGCCTGCGCAAAAGCTTCAAGGCCCTGACCCCGGATTGCGCCGAAACCATCGAAAACGATGTGTTGATGATCGAAAACCGCGAGATCCGTGCCCTGCGTACCTGTGATGATGTGGCCTGGTTCGACTTCCGCGAGCTGTGCGACGGGCCACGCAGCCAGAACGACTACATCGAGCTGGGCAAGATATTTCATGCTGTGCTGATCAGTGGCGTCGAGCAGATGGACGTTTCTACCGACGACATCGCCCGACGTTTTATCAACATGGTCGACGAGTTCTACGATCGCAACGTCAAGCTGATCATTTCAGCCGAGGTTGAGTTGAAGGACCTGTACACCGGTGGCCGGTTGATGTTCGAGTTTCAACGCACCCTGAGCCGTCTGCTGGAAATGCAATCCCACGAATTCCTCTCGCGGGCGCACAAGCCCTAGCAGCGACTGCAAGCGGCGAGTTTCAAGCTGCACGCTTGAAGCTCGCCCATGCTGCAGCTCACAGCTTTTGCTGCCGGTACTGGTTGGGCGACAGCTCGGTGTGTTGGCGAAACAGCCGGGCGAAGAAGCTGGCGTCGTCATAGCCCACCTCGTAGCTGATGGTCTTGATGCTTTTGCGAGACCCTGACAGCAATCCCTTTGCCGTTTCGATCCGCAGCCGTTGCAGGTAATGCAGCGGCTTGTCACCGGTTGCGGTCTGAAAGCGGCGCATGAAATTGCGAATGCTCATACCGTGCTCTCGGGCCACATCTTCAAAGCGGAACTTGTCGGCAAAGTGCTCTTCCAGCCAGTGCTGAATCTGCAGGATCACCACGTCCTGATGCAGTTTCTGTCCGCCAAAGCCTATGCGGCCCGGTGAGTAGGTGCGGCGTACCTCGTAAAGAATATCGCGGGCCACGGCCTGCGCGACGTTGGCACCGCAGAACCGCTCGATCAGGTAGATGTAGAGGTCGCACGCTGACGTCGTGCCCCCTGCGCAGTACACGTTATCGGCGTCAGTCAGGTGCTTTTCCTGGTTGAGCAGCACCTTGGGGTAGCGTTCGGCAAATGCACCGAAGAAGCGCCAGTAGGTAGTCGCTTCCTTGCCGTCGAGCAATCCTGCCTCGGCAAGCCAGTAGACCCCGGTGGCTTCGGCGCAGAGTACGGCACCGTTGGCGTGTTGCTCACGCAGCCAGGGCAGGATCTGCGGGTAGCGTTCGCACAGTGTTTCAAAATCATCCCAAAAGGCCGGGATAACGATGATGTCGCTTTGGCACAGCGCGCCGTCGACTGGCAATGTGACGTCGCTGAAGCTGCTGACGGAGAGTCCGTCCGGGCTGACGAGGCGGGTTTCGAAAGCGGGGACCAGGCCATGTCCCAGTTGTTTGCTGTAGCGCAGGCCTGCATGACCGTCGAGGCAAACATCTTGTCGGTGGTCAGAATGCTTACGCGGCGCAGCAGAGTAGCGTGTTGGATCGGCATAATCGTTATTCTTATATGGGTAAATGGTCAAGCAACGGCTGGATCGTCTTATTTTTTGTCGGGTGTGTCCAGCCTCCTCATGCCAGGATCTCTGCGAGAGGTGCGCATGATGGCTTTGTGCTAAGCGGGTAAATATCCGCCAATCCACGCCTCGCAGGCAATAAACAGAATGTGAACAAAAAATCCGGTTGAGGTTATTTTTACAGTCTGTACAATACGCCAGCTCTTTGCAGTGGAAGTGATGCGCCGTCTGCCGAAGAATCTTGCCGTATAACGGACGCGCTGACCCGAGCCCCCGATAGCGTCTGTTTCCGGCTGCCTTTGACTTGTCAAAGTACGCACTATTCAGTAAGATCCGCCGTCTAATTTTCAGGGCGGCCCCTGAGGCTACTGAGGCTATAAAGAATGAAAACTTTTACTGCTAAACCGGAAACAGTTAAGCGCGACTGGTTCGTCGTCGACGCTGCTGGTCAGACCCTGGGTCGTCTGGCCACCGAAATCGCGAGCCGTCTGCGTGGCAAGCACAAACCGGAATACACTCCGCACGTTGATACCGGCGACTACATCGTCGTGATCAATGCCGAGCAGATCCGCGTTACTGGTGCCAAAACCACCGACAAGATCTACTACTCACACTCCGGTTTTCCGGGCGGGATCAAGTCGATCAACTTCGAAAAGCTGATCGCCAAAGCTCCTGAGCGCGTGATCGAGACCGCGGTCAAAGGCATGCTGCCTAAGAACCCGCTGGGTCGCGACATGTATCGTAAGCTGAAAGTCTATGCGGGCGCTGTACACCCTCATACTGCTCAGCAGCCCCAAGAACTGAAGTTTTAACGGAATAGTTCATTATGTCGGCGACTCAAAATTACGGCACTGGCCGTCGCAAGACCGCAACCGCTCGCGTTTTCCTGCGTCCGGGTACTGGTAACATCTCGATCAACAACCGCTCCCTGGACAATTTCTTCGACCGCGAAACTGCCCGCATGGTAGTTCGTCAGCCGCTGGAACTGACCGAGACAGTTGAAAAGTTCGACATCTACGTCACCGTTATCGGTGGCGGTGTAAGTGGTCAGGCTGGCGCAATCCGCCACGGTATCACTCGCGCTCTGATGCAATACGACGAGACTCTGCGTGGCGCTCTGCGTAAAGCAGGCTTCGTGACTCGCGATGCTCGTGAAGTTGAACGTAAGAAAGTCGGTCTGCGTAAAGCGCGTAAGCGTCCGCAGTACTCGAAGCGTTAATTCGTTCTTCGTTCAAAGAAAGAACGTCCATCCCCTCGCGGGGCTGGGCGTTTTTTTATGGGTGTGATTTTTGCGGTCGAGGTGTTTTTAAGTTGGGCGTGTCACGTCGATATTGCGAGATTTATAAGCCTGTCGGCGAAGATTACAGAATTTACATCGCGTAAATGAGCTATCTTGTGGCCCGCGACGAACACCTGTCCTGTTGCGTTCATTATCGGATGCGCCCTTAAGGCGTATTCGTTCGTCTGTCCGATAAATTTTAACAAGCGAGGAGGATCGCCATGGGCGTGACCAACCGGTTGGCCTGCTACTCCGACCCCGCCGACCACTATTCTCATCGTGTGCGTATTGTGCTCGCCGAGAAGGGTGTCAGCGCCGAAATCATTGAGGTTGTGGCAGCTCGTCATCCGCCGCAGCTGATTGAAGTAAATCCGTATGGCAGCTTGCCGACTCTTGTTGATCGTGACCTGGCGTTGTACGAGTCGACGGTGGTGATGGAATACCTGGATGAGCGCTATCCTCATCCGCCCTTGCTGCCTGTCTATCCCGTGGCCCGCGCCAACAGCCGTCTGCTGATCCATCGCATCCAGCGAGACTGGTGTGGCCTTGTGGACCTGATCCTTGATACGCGCAGCAAAGAGCCTGCTCGTGTTCAGGCGCGCAAGGAGCTTCGTGAAAGTCTGACCGGGGTTTCACCGTTGTTCGCGGAAAAAGCTTTTTTCATGAGCGACGAGCTAAGTCTTGTTGACTGCTGTCTACTCCCCATACTCTGGCGTTTGCCAATTTTGGGTATTGAATTGCCGCGGCCTGCCAAGCCGTTGCTTGATTACATGGAGCGCCAATTTGCGCGTGAGGCTTTTCAGGCGAGTCTGTCTGCTGCCGAACGTGAAATGCGCTAAGGCTTAAGGAGCCGTTAATGAACTCCAGTCGCCCTTATCTTGTTCGCGCTCTCTATGAGTGGATCGTCGATAACGATTGCACCCCGCACGTGCTGGTCAATGCGGATTACCCCTCGGTGCAGGTCCCGCAAGGGTTTGCCAATGACGGGCAGATTGTCCTGAATGTTTCGCCAAGTGCGGTGCGTCATCTGCATATGGATAACGAGGCCGTCAGCTTCGAAGGCCGCTTCGGCGGTGTGCCACACACGCTTTATGTGCCTGTAGCTGCCATCCTGGGCATTTATGCCCGTGAGAACGGTCAGGGTATGGTTTTCGATCTGGAGCCTTCCATGGACGATGGTGAGGAAATCGAGATCGAAGATGATACTCCGCCCGACAGCGAGCCACCGCGCCCGAGTGGCCGGCCGAGTCTGAAGGTCGTGAAGTAAAAAATGCGCAATAAAAAAGGCGATCTCCGGATCGCCTTTTTATTGCCTGCCGGTGCCCCGTCAGTCGATGTACTCAAACAGTTTGACGATCTTCTGCACGCCGGAGACGCCCTGTACCAGGTTGGTGGCGCGATTGGCTTCATCCTGAGTCACCAGACCCAGCAGGAACACAATACCATTCTCGGTCACCACCTTGATGCGCGAGCCGGGGATGGATGCGTCGGCAATCATCTGGCTTTTGATCTTGGTGGTCAGCCAGGCATCGTTGTTACGCGCCAGCAGCGAAGAGGGCGCCATGACCTGCAACTCGTTGTTGACCTTCTTGACGCGCTGGACCGAGCTGGCGGCCTGTTCGGCAATTGCCTTGAGGTCGGCGCGGGGTGTCTGGCCAGCCAGCAGCACGATGCCGTTGAAGCTGGTCACAACGATGTGCGAGCCTTCTGCGAGATCAGGGTTGGCTTTAGAAATGTTGACGGCTGCCTTGGTCTCGATCAGCGAGTCATCGATCTTGCTGCCGAAGGTGCGGGTGCCGCGATCATCTTCGATCGGCTTGTCGCGAGTGGCCGTGATCACCGAGCTGCATCCGGTGACGCTCAGGCACAGTGTCAGAACCAATAGGCTGAGACGATTAGGGGTCATTCTTCACTCCCGAACAGTTGGCTGTCGATCAAATCGCAAAGGCAATGGATCGCCAGCAGATGGACTTCTTGTATGCGTGCCGTGACATTGGCAGGTACGCGGATCTCCACGTCCTCGGGCAATAGCAGGGAAGCCATGCCGCCACCGTCGCGTCCCGTCAATGCTACGACAATCATTTCGCGATCATGTGCGGCCTGGATGGCCTGAATAATATTTGCCGAGTTACCGCTGGTGGAAATGGCCAGCAGCACATCACCTGGCTGGCCCAGTGCGCGGATCTGCTTGGAAAAGATTTCGTTGTAGCTGTAATCGTTGGCAATCGAGGTAATCGTCGAGCTGTCGGTTGTCAGGGCGATGGCTGGCAGGCTCGGCCGCTCGCGCTCGAAACGGTTGAGCAGTTCCGAGGAAAAGTGCTGTGCATCGCCAGCCGATCCGCCGTTGCCGCACGCGAGCATCTTGCCCTCGTTGAGCAGGGCATTGACCATGACCTGACTGGCTTGCTCGATATAGGGCGCAAGGACTTCCATCGACTGTTGCTTGGTTTCGATGCTGGCCTGGAACAGCCGGCGAATTCGGGATTGCATGTCCATCAATGTGACCTTAATTAGAGCGTACGGCGGCGGGACGGATGCGCCGGGTTCTCCCGGGAGCTATCCGGCACACAAGGTGTGCAGCCGGCAAAACAAATAGCGAAATCGGTGAGCGTAGAAGCTATTGCAGATCATCAGCACGGCGGAGCTGCTTTGCTCGAGCGCAAGGTCAGCTGTCAAAAGCACTCTTGATCCAGTTCAGCGGTGCAGCGTTGCCAGGCTGGCCTTCAATGGCGATCACGTCGAAACGGCAGGGGTGACTGGCCCAGTCTGTTGCTTGCTGCAGAAAAAGCTGTGCGGCAGTGACAAGTTTTGCCTGCTTGCGAAAATCAACGCTTTCCGTAGCGCCACCCCAGCCTGAATGGCGCCGGTAGCGAACTTCGACGAATACTACTGTATCGCCGTCAAGCATGACTAGATCAAGCTCGCCGCGTTTGCATAACCAGTTTTGTTCAATCAGGTGCAGCCCCTGTTGTTGCAAAAACTGCAGGGCGAAGGCTTCAGCCTCGCGCCCTGCCTGTTGGCGGCTGCTGCGTGGCATCAAGGCGCTGTGTCCGGCAGGCGTTGGATCTTGCCGTCGACGAACTCCGCCCATGGCAGCTGGCGCTCGACGCGACGGCCAGGGTTGATGCTCAGGCTGCCCGACAGGCCATCGATGCGGCTGTCAGGCATCGCCTTTAGTTGCGCAAGGCGTGGGGCCAGGCGGTAGGCGTCGATGCCCATTGCGTACAGGCGGCCAAGGCTGCCAGCAGCTTGTGGCCATTGCGCGGTGACTTGCTGGCGCAGTGGGTCTTCAGCGTTCAACAGCCATGGCGTCTCGCAGAAGCGCACACCGTTGAGGTCCATGTACTGCGCATGATCGTTGCTGTTGGTGAACAGGTGCGAGGTGGCGTAGACCGGAACATCGCCTGCGTACTGGAAAACCATGGTTGGCTTGATCTGCTGCGCTTGTTGCGGCGTCGCGGCGAGGAACATGAAGTCAATGTCCTGGCGACGGCTTGGCTGCGCGGCTACCTGAGTGCCGGCAGTGCTCTGCAGGCGCTGGGCGCGGCCTTCACTGTTGCGCAACTGGAACAGATCGGCGACCTGTTGTGCCAGTTCTACGGGCTGGTCAACGTGCTCGGCTGCGATCAGCGTACCGCCCTTGGCCTGCCAGCTCTTGCGGAAGGCATCCAGTACGCGGTCGCCCCATTCGCCTTTCGGCACCATTGCTACAGCGCTGCGCTTGCCATCGGCCCAGGCGCGACGTGCAACTTCGCGGGCTTCGTCTTCGGCAGCCAGACCAAACTGATACAGCTGAGCGGGGCCTTCGTTGCTGGTGTCGCTGTAGTTCAGCGCCAGGGTAGTGATCGGAAGCTGCTGACGGCTGTTCAACTGTTTGACGAGGTTCTTCTCCAGCGGACCTACGACCAGCTGTACGCCAGCGGCCTGGGCCTGACGGTAGAACTCATCCATCGAGGTGACGCGCGAGCTGTCGAACACCTGGATGGCGGGTGGATTCTGTCCTGCTTGTTGTGCCTGGAAGTGCGCGGCCATGAAGCCTTCGCGCAACGCTTTGGCAACGGCGGCCAGTTGACCATCCTGCGGCAGCAGCAGAGCGATTTTGGTCATCGGCTCGCTGGTCAGGGCGCGCAGTTGGGCGAGGGCGGTAGGCAGTTGCAGCGCTGCCGGGTGTTTCGGGTTCTGGGCTTTCCAGTTGTCGATGGCCGCCTGTTGCTGCTCAAGTGTGCCTGCGCCTTTGATCGAGCGGGCCAGATTCAGCCAGCCGCCCATATCGCCGCTGGCGGTACTTTGCAGCTGCTCGGCCGGCAGAGCGGAGACCAGCGTCCAGATTGCATCATTGTTGGCGCTGGCCTCTGCGCCTTGGAGCAGAGGGCCGGCGAATACTCGCTCATTGACGGCCGCCAGGGCCTGGCCATCGGCCTCCAGGGCGCGCGCCTTGACCATATGGGTGCGAACCTGCTGCTCGACCGACAGTTCGCCCAGGCGTTGCATGCTCGGGTGGTTCAGTGCGGTCAGTGCTGCCTTGGGCTGATTGCGGCCCATCGCCAGCTCTGCGGACAATGTGCTGGCGAAAACCTGCAGTCCGGGTTTGAGTTGATCGATTTGCACCTGTCCGAGGATCTGCGCAGCGCGTCCTGCGTCATTCTGGCGGGCGGCCAGGTCGGCTGCACTCAAGCGCAGCGTTGCAGCCTGCTCGGGGGTTTTGGCTGTGGCGGCCTGATCAAGCAACTGCTCGATGCTGGCGTCAGGGGTTCGAGGCAGCTCGCCAAGGCTGGACGAGGGCGAGCTGGCACAGGCTGCGAGAAGGGCAGCGAGGCAGAGGGCAGAGAGCAGCCGCAGACAAGCGATCATTGGTATGTTCCTGGAACTCGAGCGAATTAACGGGGAATTGTACCCAAGCGCTGGCCGGGGTGCGATGTCGAAGGTGTTTAAAGCCGTGATATTGGTCGCGTTAGGGTCATCTGGCGGCCAAATCGTTCAATTCGAGGGGGCTGCGTTGTGTTGTGTCCGGCCTTGATCATGTATTTATTCCTTTTTTATCGGCATCCCTGATGCGCGAACCGCTCGGCCGTGCTTCAGCCTGTACAATGCATTCTTTCCAAGTATCAGCTTTAACCTGTGAGGTTTGCGTTTTGACTGTTCCGGTTGTTTCGAATTCCACTCCGGGCTCGCTTTATGTAGTGGCGACTCCTATCGGCAATCTGGACGACATGAGCGTGCGGGCATTGAAGGTGTTGCGTGAGGTCGCGCTGATTGCGGCTGAAGACACGCGCCATTCTGCACGGCTGATGCAGCACTTCGGGATATCCACTCCGCTGGCCGCCTGTCACGAGCATAACGAACGTGATGAGGGTAGTCGGTTCATAATGCGTCTGCTGGCTGGCGATGATGTGGCGCTGATTTCCGACGCGGGCACGCCGCTGATCTCTGATCCCGGTTATCACCTGGTACGTCAGGCGCGTGCTGTAGGTGTACCGGTTGTGCCCGTGCCGGGCGCTTGCGCCCTGATCGCCGCTCTTTCTGCGGCCGGACTGCCTTCGGACCGATTCATTTTCGAGGGCTTTCTTCCCGCCAAGGCTGCAGGGCGCAAGGCAAAGCTTGAGCGAGTAAAGGAAGAGCCGCGCACGCTTATTTATTATGAAGCGCCGCACCGGATTCTTGAGTGTCTGCAGGACATGGAGCAGGTCTTCGGTGCCGACCGTCAGGCCTTGCTGGCACGTGAAATAACCAAAACTTTTGAAACGCTCAAGGGTCTGCCTTTGGGTGAGCTGCGGGCTTTTGTCGAGGCTGACAGTAATCAGCAGCGTGGCGAATGCGTGGTGCTGATAGCCGGCTGGACGCCACCCGAGGACGATGATGTCATTGGTGAGGAGGCGCGCCGCATACTGGATTTACTGCTTGCAGAGATGCCTCTCAAGCGCGCCGCAGCCTTGGCAGCCGAAATAACCGGCGTGCGCAAGAACCTGCTTTATCAGGTGGCACTGGAGAAACAGAAGGAATGATGGGTTGCCTTTAAAGGGGTGGATAACGGGGACAAGTGCGCCCCACGTGCTATTAAAGCTTGTTCTTGAAGGCATGTGCCGCTAACCTTGGCGGCGGAGAGTCGATTGGACAGTCGCTGCCTCTTGTTGTTCCGCAACAGGGGGGGGAGGAAAGTCCGGGCTCCATAGGGCGGAGTGCCAGGTAACGCCTGGGAGGCGTGAGCCTACGGAAAGTGCCACAGAAAATAACCGCCTAAGCACTTCGGTGCCGGTAAGGGTGAAAAGGTGCGGTAAGAGCGCACCGCACGTCTGGTAACAGTTCGTGGCAAGGTAAACCCCACTCGGAGCAAGACCAAATAGGGTTCCTAGGCGTGGCCCGCGCTGGAACCGGGTAGGTTGCTAAAGACGTCCAGTGATGGCCGTCGTAGAGGAATGACTGTTCTCGACAGAACCCGGCTTACAGATCGACTCTCCACCTTTTTTCTCACCCTTCGTTTCAAGCAGCAAAACCCTCTCGTAATACCAAAAAAATCTTACAGTTCATAAATCACATTAACTTTGAATCGCAACGATTTGAGTTTTGTGGGATTTATCTGTCAGATCGTTCGTAAAATTACCCTTTTATACCCAATACCTCCCCTAAATCTCCGAAATGTAAGGGTTTTCCTTAAGACCGTGCCTTGACGGTGTGGTGGGCGCGTTCCTATAGTGTGCACAAGTGGCAGAAAGTGGCACGAAGTGGGTTTTTTCAGCGCAAAAAGCTAAAATTCGGAGAATGCGCCTGTGTTCCGTGGTGCCAACGCGATCAATCTCGATGCCAAGGGCCGTCTCGCTATGCCGAGCCGGTACCGTGACGAGTTGGATTCGCGTAGTGCCGGGCAACTTATCGTGACCATTGATGCCGTTGATCCCTGTCTTTGCCTGTATCCGCTTTCCGAATGGGAGCTGATAGAGGCAAAACTTCGTGATCTGGCGACGTTTCGTGAAGAGAACCGTCGTCTGCAAAGGCTTTTGATTGGTAATGCTGTCGATCTGGAACTCGATGGCAGCGGGCGTTTTCTGGTTCCGCCACGCTTGCGCGAATACGCCAGGCTGGACAAGCGCGTAATGCTGGTGGGCCAGCTCAACAAGTTTCAACTGTGGGACGAGGACGCCTGGAACGCTCTTGCTGATGCTGACCTGGCTGCCATTCAAAAACCTGGCGCTATGCCCGACGAATTACGTGATTTGATCCTGTGACTATGAACAGCGGCTTTACCCACATCACCGTGCTGCTTGAAGAAGCCGTGGAGGCTCTCGCGGTGCGTGCCGATGGCTGCTATCTGGACGGCACGTTCGGACGTGGCGGGCATAGTCGTCTGATATTGAGCCAGCTTGGCCCTGATGGTCGGCTTCTTGGGTTCGACAAGGACCCTCAAGCGATTGCCACAGGGCAAGCGCTAGCGGCCGAAGACGGCCGCTTTGTCATTGTGCAGCGCAGCTTTGCCGAATTGGGATCCGAGGCTCAGGAACGCGGTTTGGCGGGCAAGGTCAGCGGTATTCTGCTGGATCTGGGCGTTTCGTCCCCGCAGCTGGATGACCCCGAGCGCGGCTTCAGTTTCATGAACGACGGCCCGCTGGACATGCGCATGGACCCAACCCGTGGCGTGAGCGCTGCCGAGTTCATCGCGACTGCACCCGCTGAAGAAATTGCCCGCGTATTCAAGGAATACGGCGAAGAGCGGTTTGCCAAGCGCATGGCTAATGCGGTCGTCGCGCGCCGTGAAGTCCAGCCTTTCGAGCGTACCGCTGATCTGGCAGAAGTGCTCAAGGTCGCCAACCCTGCCTGGGAGAAGGGCAAGAATCCTGCAACGCGAGCCTTTCAAGGGCTGCGTATTCACGTGAACAACGAGCTGGGTGATCTGGAAGCCGGTCTTGAAGCCGCACTGGATGCCCTTGAAGTCGGTGGTCGCCTCGTCGTCATCAGTTTTCACTCGCTGGAAGACCGTATCGTCAAATTGTTCATGCGCAAGCTCGCCAAGGGCGAAGCCGACAACATGCCACGCAATCTGCCGATCCAGTTCAAACCGTTCGAACCGAAAATCAAAATTCACGGCAAGGCTCAATTCGCCTCGGATACCGAAACCAAAGCCAACCCGCGTTCGCGCAGCGCTGTCATGCGCGTAGCGGAGAAGCTCAGGTGAGCCGTCTGTTTCTGAAACCTTTGCCCGGCGGCAGCTTCATTATGCTGCTGCTGTTCATTGCTGTCCTGATTTCAGCGATTGGCGTTTCCTATAGCGCACATTGGAATCGTCAACTGCTCAACTCGCTGTACTCGGAAATGAGCGTGCGCGACAAGGCGCAGGCAGAGTGGGGCCGGCTGATCCTTGAGCAGAGCACCTGGACTGCGCACAGCCGCATCGAGAATCTGGCCACCGAACAGCTGAAAATGCGCATTCCAAGCGCTGCCGAAGTGCGGATGGTGGCGCCATGATGAAACTTGAAGGCGCGCTTTATCCGTGGCGTTTTCGCGTGGTCGTGGGGCTGCTGGTGTCCCTTGTGCTCGCCATTTGCTGGCGCATCGTTGACCTGCAGGTTATCGACCACACCTTTCTCAAGGAGCAGGGCGATGCCCGCAGCCTGCGGCATATTCCGATTCCGGCTCACCGTGGCCTGATCACCGACCGCAACGGCGAGCCGCTTGCCGTGAGTACTCCGGTGACGACGCTGTGGGCCAACCCGCGCGAAATGCAACAGGACAAGTCCAAGTGGCCGATGCTCGCAGCGGCTACCGGGCAGGATCTGAAAGCGTTGACTGATCGCCTGGAATCGCAATCCACCAAGGAATTTATCTACCTTGTTCGTGGCATGACGCCGGAGCAGGGCCAGGCAGCACTGGATCTGAAAGTCCCTGGCGTTTACGGCATCGAAGAGTTCCGCCGTTTCTACCCGGCAGGGGATGTTACCGCGCACATGGTTGGTTTTACCGACCTTGATGACCACGGTCGCGAAGGTGTCGAGTTGGCTTATGACGACTGGCTTGCGGGAGTGCCCGGCAAGCGTCAGGTTATCAAGGACCGGCGCGGCCGACTGATCAAGGATGTTCAGGTGACCAAGAATGCCAAGGCCGGAAAGACCTTGGCTTTGTCTATTGACCTGCGTCTGCAATACCTGGCAACCCGTGAACTGCGCAACGCCATCGTGGAAAACGAGGCCAAGGCAGGCAGCATGGTGATCATGGACGTCAAGACCGGTGAAGTTTTGGCGATGGTCAATCAGCCGACCTATAACCCTAACAATCGCCGCACTATGGTGCCTGCTGCCATGCGCAACCGGGCAATCATTGACGTGTTCGAGCCGGGCTCGACCATGAAACCGATCTCCATGACTGCAGCGCTGGACAGTGGCCGCTGGAAGCCCACCGATAAGGTCGAGGTTTATCCAGGCACACTGCAGATCGGTAAGTACACGATTCGTGACGTGACCAAGACCGAGGGCCCGATCCTCGATCTGACCGGCATCCTGATCAACTCCAGTAACGTTGGCATGAGCAAGGTCGCGTTCGATGTGGGCGGCGAAGCGATCTTCCGTGCCATGCAACGCGTTGGTTTTGGTCAGTACACCGGCCTCGGCTTCCCTGGCGAGCGCGTTGGCAACCTGCCCAACTATCGCGAGTGGCGCAAGGCCGAGACCGCCACGCTGTCCTATGGCTACGGTCTGTCAGTTACCGCTTTGCAATTGGTACACGCCTATGGCGCGCTGGCCAATAACGGCCGCATCGTGCCACTGACCATTTTGAAAACGGATAAAGAGCCGGAATCGACCCAGGCCATTCCCGAGAAAACCGCCAAGACTTTGCAGGGCATGTTGCAGCAGGTTATCGAAGACCCGCGCGGCGTTTATCGCGCCCGTGTGCCGTCCTATCACGTCGGCGGCAAGAGCGGTACGGCGCGTAAGACGTCGATCGGCACCAAGGGCTATGCGGAGAACTCCTATCGCTCCCTGTTCGCCGGTTTCGGACCGATGAGTAACCCGCGTTATGCCATCGTCGTGGTCATCGACGAGCCGAGCAAGGGCGGTTACTACGGTGGTCTGGTTTCGGCTCCGGTATTCAGCAAGGTCATGTCCGGTACGTTGCGTCTGATGAACGTCACGCCTGACAACCTTGCCCCACCGGAACAAGTCAATGCAGCACCGGCAGCCAAAGGAGGGCGTGGTTGATGGCCTTTAATCTGAGCAAGATTTTCGCTCACACCGATCGCGACCCCTTGATTCGCGAGTTGACTCTCGACAGCCGCAATGTCCGTCCGGGTGATCTGTTTCTGGCCGTGCCGGGTATCAAGGTCGATGGCCGTGCGCATATTGCCGACGCGCTCAAGCGTGGCGCTGCGGCTGTGGCTTACGAAGTAGAAGGCTCGACCGTTCTGCCGATCACCGACGTGCCGCTGATCCCGGTCAAGGGGCTCGCCGCGCAGTTGTCCGATATTGCCGGCCGCTTCTACGGCGATCCGAGCCGCAGCCTGAATCTGGTAGGCGTTACCGGCACCAACGGCAAGACCAGCGTCACTCAACTGGTTGCCCAGGCGCTTGATGCACTGGGTCAGCACTGCGGCATCGTCGGCACGCTGGGCACAGGCTTCTACGGCGCGTTGCAAAGCGGCCGTCATACCACGCCCGACCCGATAGCCGTTCAGGCGACGCTGACCGACCTGAAAAAGGCCGGTGCGCGCGCAGTGGCAATGGAAGTGTCGTCTCATGGGCTGGATCAAGGGCGGGCGACGGCGCTGGCGTTTGATGTGGCGGTGCTGACCAATCTGTCCCGTGATCACCTGGATTATCACGGCACCATGGAAGCGTACGCTGCCGCCAAGGCCAAGCTGTTTGCGTGGTCCAACCTGAAATGCCGGGTAATCAACCTGGATGATGCTTTCGGTCGTGAATTGGCCGGTATCAAGCAAGAGTCGCGGTTGATCACCTATAGCCAGCTGGACAGCTCGGCCTACCTGTATTGCCGCGATGCGAAATTCGATGACGATGGCGTGCGCGCTACGCTGGTCACGCCTCAGGGCGAGCACTTCCTGCGCAGCAGCCTGCTGGGTCGCTTCAACCTGAGCAACGTGCTGTCTGCGGTGGGGGCTTTGCTGGGCCTGGATTACGCGCTGGACGAAATTCTCAAGGTGTTGCCGAAACTCGAAGGCCCGGTCGGGCGCATGCAGCGTCTGGGCGGTGCCGACAAGCCGCTGGTGGTTGTCGACTATGCGCATACTCCGGATGCGCTGGAAAAAGTCCTCGAAGCACTGCGCCCGCACGCCAAAGGCCGCCTGTTGTGCCTGTTCGGCTGCGGCGGTGATCGTGATCGCGGCAAGCGTCCGCTGATGGCTGAAGTGGTCGAACGCCTGGCCGACGGGGTGTGGGTCACCGACGACAACCCGCGCTCCGAATCGCCAGCCAGTATTTTTGACGATATCCGCCCTGGCTTCGCTGCTGCTGACAAGGTGCGCTTCATCGAAGGTCGCGGCCAGGCCATTGCCGAGTTGATCGCCAGCGCCAATGCCGATGATGTCGTAGTCCTGGCCGGTAAAGGGCATGAGGATTATCAGGAGATCGACGGTCAGCGCCATCCGTTCTCTGACCTGCAAGAAGCTGCCAAGGCGCTTGCTGCGTGGGGGGCTGCGAATGATTAAGTCAATGACATTCAGCGAACTGGTCGTGCCGCTTGACGCCCGCCTGGTCGCTGGCGACTGCAGCTTTGACGGTGTGAGCACCGACAGCCGTGGTATCCAGCCGGGCCAGCTGTTCGTGGCCCTGACCGGGCCGCGCTTCGACGGCCATGAGTACCTTGAGCAGGTGGCTGCCAAAGGTGCGGTCGGTGCTCTGGTCGAGCGCGAAGTGCAGGGCGCAAGCCTGCCGCAACTGGTCGTGCTCGATACCCGCAAGGCGCTCGCGCAATTGGGCGCAATGAACCGCAATGCGTTCATCGACAAGCCGGTTGCAGCGATGACCGGTTCCAGCGGCAAGACCACGGTCAAGGAAATGCTCGCGAGCATCCTGCGTACGCGCGGCACTGTGCTGGCCACTCGTGGCAATCTGAACAACGAGCTGGGCGTGCCATTGACGTTACTGGAGCTGGCTCCCGAGCACAGTGCGGCGGTCATCGAACTGGGCGCATCGCGGGTGGGCGAAATTGCCTTCACCGTGAGCCTGACCAAGCCACACGTTGCCATCATTACCAACGCTGGAACCGCCCATGTCGGCGAGTTTGGCGGGCCGGACAAAATTGTCGAAGCCAAGGGCGAGATTCTGGAAGGACTCAATGCCAGCGGCACCGCGGTGCTGAATCTGGAGGACAAGGCTTTCCCTGTCTGGCGCAAGCGTGCCGGCAATCGCAACATTCTGACCTTCGCACTGGCTGACCCTGCGGCGGATCTGCACGCCAGCGACCTTAGTAATGATGCCCGCGGCTGCCCAGGCTTCACCATCAACAGCCCGCTCGGCGTCGCCCAGGTTCAGTTGAATCTGTTGGGCGCGCATAACGTGACCAACGCCCTGGCGGCCGCGGCTGCAGCCTGCGCACTGGGCGTGACGCTGGAAGGCATTGTCGCGGGCTTGAACAACGTGCAGCCGGTCAAGGGCCGTGCGGTTGTGCAAATCGCCAGCAACGGCACGCGCGTCATTGATGACACCTATAACGCCAACCCTGCCTCGATCAACGCAGCCGTCGACATCCTTACCGGTTTTACCGGTCGTACCGTGCTGGTGCTGGGCGATATCGGCGAGCTGGGCGAGTGGGCCGAACAAGGCCATCGCGACGTAGGGGCCTATGCCGCTGGCAAGGTCTCGGCGCTGTATGCCGTCGGCCCGTTGATGACTCATGCCGTCAGCGCCTTTGGTGAACATGCGTACCACTTTGCCAGTCAGGCAGAGCTGATCGCGGCGCTGGGCGCCGAGCAGGACCCTAATACCACTTTACTGATCAAGGGCTCGCGTAGCGCTGCGATGGAAAACGTCGTGGCTGCCTTGTGCGGTTCTAGCCTGGAGAAACATTAATGCTGCTGCTGTTGGCCGAGTTCTTACAACAGTTCTACAAAGGCTTCGCGGTCTTTCAGTACCTGTCCTTGCGCGGGATCCTTGGTGTGCTCACTGCGCTGACACTGTCGCTGTGCCTGGGCCCCTGGATGATTCGTACCTTGCAGATGCGCCAGATCGGCCAGTCGGTCCGCAACGACGGTCCGCAGTCGCACTTGTCCAAATCTGGTACGCCGACCATGGGCGGCGCGCTGATCCTCTCGTCCATTGGCATCAGTACGCTGTTGTGGGCTGACCTGAGCAATCGTTACGTTTGGGTTGTGTTGCTGGTGACACTGCTGTTCGGGGCCATCGGCTGGGTCGATGACTACCGCAAAGTGATCGAAAAGAACTCGCGTGGCCTGCCGAGCCGCTGGAAGTATTTCTGGCAGTCGGTATTCGGCCTCTGTGCAGCGATCTTCCTTTATACGACTGCACCGTCGGCTACCGAAACCACGCTGATCGTGCCGATGCTCAAGGATGTGCGCATTCCGTTGGGTATCGGTTTCATCGTGCTGACCTATTTCGTGATCGTCGGCTCCAGTAACGCAGTCAACCTGACTGACGGCCTGGACGGTCTGGCGATCATGCCGACGGTGATGGTCGGCGGTGCGCTGGGCATATTTTGCTACCTGTCGGGTAACGTGAAGTTTGCTGAATACCTGCTGATTCCCTACGTACCGGGGGCAGGTGAGCTGATTGTCTTCTCTGGTGCACTGATTGGCGCGGGACTGGGTTTTCTCTGGTTCAACACCTATCCGGCGCAGGTATTCATGGGCGACGTCGGTGCGCTGGCGCTGGGCGCTGCACTGGGCACCATGGCCGTGATCGTGCGTCAGGAAATTGTCCTGTTCATCATGGGCGGCGTGTTCGTGATGGAAACCCTTTCAGTGGTCATTCAGGTTGCGTCTTTCAAACTCACCGGTCGCCGCGTGTTCCGCATGGCGCCGATTCACCACCACTTTGAACTCAAAGGCTGGCCCGAGCCACGCGTGATCGTCCGTTTCTGGATCATCACCGTGATTCTGGTGCTCATTGGCCTTGCCACACTGAAACTGAGGTAGAACGAGTGTCCCTGATCGTCTCCGACCGCTTCCGCATTGTTGTGGGGCTTGGCAAAAGTGGCATGTCCCTGGTTCGCTTCCTGGCGAACCGGGGCGTGTCCTTTGCCGTGGCCGACACGCGGGAGAATCCTCCTGAGCTGGCGACCTTGCGTCGTGACTATCCGCAGGTGGAAGTGCGTTGTGGCGAGCTGGACGTGGATTTCCTCTGCCGTGCCGACGAGTTGTACGTCAGCCCCGGTCTGGCGCTTGCCACACCGGCCTTGCAGCAGGCGCGCGCGCGCGGCGTCAAGCTGTCCGGTGACATCGAGCTGTTCGCGCGTTACGCGAAGGCGCCGGTCATTGCCATTACCGGTTCGAATGCGAAAAGCACGGTGACAACGCTGGTGGGCGAAATGGCCGTCGCTGCCGGAAAACGCGTTGCTGTTGGGGGCAACCTTGGCACTCCGGCGCTGGACCTGCTCAGCGACGATGTCGAACTGTACGTAATGGAGCTGTCCAGCTTTCAGCTCGAAACCACCGACCAGCTCAACGCTGAAGTGGCAACCGTGCTGAACATCAGCGAAGACCATATGGACCGCTACAGCGGCCTGCCGGCTTACCACCTTGCCAAGCACTGGATTTTCCGTGGCGCGCGGCAAGTGGTGGTCAATCGTCAGGATGCCCTGTCCCGTCCGCTGATTGGTGAAGGCCTGCCTTGCTGGACGTTCGGTCTCAACAAGCCTGATTTCCACGGCTTTGGTCTGCGTGAAGAAAACGGCGAAAAATACCTGGCGTTCCAGTTCGAAAACCTGATGCCGGTACGTGAGCTGAAAGTTCGTGGTGCTCACAATCAGGCCAACGCCCTTGCTGCATTGGCGCTTGGGCATGCGGTTGGCCTGCCGTTCGATGCGATGCTTGCAAGCCTGCGCGAATTCACCGGCCTGGAGCATCGCTGCCAGTGGCTGCGTGAGCATGACGGCGTTCATTACTACAACGACTCCAAGGCCACCAACGTCGGTGCCGCACTGGCTGCCATCGAAGGTCTGGGTTCGGATATCGACGGCAAGCTGGTGCTGATCGCTGGCGGCGATGGCAAAGGCGCTGACTTCAGCGCATTGCGTGCGCCAGTCGCTGAGCATTGCCGCGCTGCGGTGTTACTGGGCCGCGACGCCGAGCTGATTGCCCAGGCATTGGGTGATGCCGTTCCTCTGGTGCGTGTCGACACCGTCCAGGCTGCTGTCGAGCACAGTGCAAAGCTGGCGCAGCGGGGCGATGCGGTATTGCTTTCGCCTGCATGCGCCAGCCTGGACATGTTCAAGAATTATGAAGAGCGCGGACGTGTGTTCGCGCAGGCAGTGGAGTGCTTGTCATGATCTTCGGTGTGATCAAGCCTTATCCATCGCCACTGATCAGCGGGCGCGGCATTGACCTCGACTTCCCGATGCTGGTCGGCTGTCTGGCGTTGCTGGGACTTGGGCTGGTAATGATTACTTCCGCCTCGTCGGAAGTTGCTGCAGTTCAGTCGGGCAACACGCTGTACATGATGACCCGCCACCTGGTTTATCTGTTGATCGGTCTGGGTGCCTGCGGCGTGACCATGATGATCCCGGTCGCCACCTGGCAACGTCTGGGCTGGATGATGCTGCTCGGCGCGTTCGGCCTGTTGCTGCTGGTACTGGTGCCGGGAATCGGGCGCGAGGTGAACGGTTCGATGCGCTGGATCGGCTTCGGCGCGTTCAACGTGCAGCCGTCGGAAATCGCCAAGGTATTCGTTGTGATCTTCCTTGCCGGCTATCTGATTCGTCAGCAGCAGGAAGTTCGCGAAAGCTGGATGGGCTTTTTCAAGCCGTTCATCGTGCTGTTGCCGATGGCAGGTCTGCTGCTCATGGAGCCTGACTTCGGTGCGACCGTAGTAATGATGGGCTCGGCCGCAGCCATGCTGTTTCTCGGTGGTGTCGGTCTGTTCCGCTTCTCGCTGATGGTGGTTCTGGCTGTGGCGTCGGTCGTTGTTCTGGTCCAGGCACAGCCTTACCGGATGGCGCGTCTGACCAACTTTACCGACCCGTGGGCCGACCAGTTCGGTTCCGGTTATCAATTGACCCAGGCGCTGATCGCCTTCGGTCGTGGCGAATGGTTCGGTGTCGGGCTGGGCAACAGTGTGCAGAAACAGTTCTATCTGCCGGAAGCGCACACCGACTTCGTGTTCTCGGTGCTTGCAGAAGAGCTGGGCGTGGTGGGGTCGCTGATCACCGTCGCACTGTTTCTGTTCGTCAGTATTCGCGGCATGTACATCGGCATGTGGGCCGAGCGCGCCAAGCAGTTCTTCGGTGCCTATGTGGCCTACGGTCTATCGTTCCTGTGGATCGGCCAGTTCCTGATCAACATCGGTGTGAACGTCGGTCTGCTGCCGACCAAGGGTCTGACTCTGCCATTCCTCAGCTACGGCGGCAGCTCGCTGGTGATCTGCTGCGCGAGTCTTGGCCTGCTGCTGCGCATCGAGTGGGAATCGCGCAACAACATGGGCAGTGAAGAAGCCGAGTTCAAGGAAAGCGACTTCGCCGAGGAGACGCCCCATGGACGCTAATGTGCTGATCATGGCTGGCGGCACCGGCGGGCATGTATTCCCGGCGCTGGCCTGTGCGCGCGAGTTCCAGGCACGTGGCTACAAGGTCCATTGGCTGGGCACGCCGCGTGGTATCGAAAACGAACTGATGCCGCAGGCCAGTCTGACGCTGCACCTGATCAACGTTACCGGTCTGCGTGGCAAGGGCCGCTTGTCGCTGCTCAAGGCGCCGTTCATGTTGCTCAAGGCCCTGATGCAGGCACGCAAGGTTGTGCGTGAGGTGAAACCGGTCTGCGTGGTCGGCTTCGGTGGCTACGTCACCGGCCCTGGCGGTCTGGCGGCGAAGCTGGCAGGCGTACCGTTGATCATTCACGAGCAGAATGCCGTTGCCGGTACCGCCAACCGCAGTCTGGCCTCGTTCGCCAGCCGGGTGTGCGAAGCGTTCCCGAACACCTTTGCGGATTCATCCAAGCGTCGCACCACCGGCAACCCGGTGCGTGTCGAGCTGTTTCTGGAAACACCGCGTCAGGCTCTGGCCGGACGCAAGGCTCGTCTGCTGGTACTGGGCGGCAGCCTGGGCGCGGAGCCGTTGAACAAACTGCTGCCCGAGGCGCTGTCTCAGCTGCCTCAGGACATCCAGCCCGAAGTGTTTCATCAGTCGGGCAAGAATCATGACGCAGTCACCGCCGAGCGCTATCGCAACGTGGGCGTCGAGG
>NZ_LJQT01000222.1:23506-33775 GCF_001400515.1 Pseudomonas meliae
TAAGGTTGCGCCATTCATACAGAACATGGCCCAAGCCTATGGCTGGGCCGATCTGGTGGTCTGCCGCGCAGGCGCATTGACCATCAGCGAACTGGCCGCCGCCGGCCTGCCGTCGTTGCTGATACCGCTGCCCCACGCGATTGATGACCATCAGTCACGTAACGCTGACTATCTGGCTCGCGAAGGCGCAGCCTTCGTCATGCCGCAAGCGGCAACTGGTGCCGCCGAGATGGCAGCACGCCTGAAAGAGGTTTTGATGCAACCCGAACAATTGAACAGCATGGCCCGCACTGCACGCAGCCTGGCCATGCCTGATGCAACCAGCACTGTCGTCAACGTCTGTGTGGAGGTGGCCCATGGTTGAGAATCAACGCGCCATGCCACAACCTGAAATGCGCCGTATCCGTCGTGTCCACTTCGTCGGTATCGGCGGTGTCGGCATGTGCGGGATCGCCGAGGTGTTGTTGAACCTGGGTTACGAAGTCTCGGGCTCCGACCTGAAGGGCTCGGTCGTGACCGAGCGCCTGGAATCGTTCGGCGCACAGTTTTTTATCGGCCATCGTGCCGAGAACACCATCGGTGCCGACGTGCTGGTAGTGTCCAGTGCCGTCAACACCTCCAACCCGGAAGTGGCCACCGCGCTGGAGCGCCGCATTCCGGTCGTACCGCGTGCCGAGATGCTCGCCGAGCTGATGCGTTATCGCCACGGCATCGCTGTTGCCGGTACGCACGGCAAGACCACCACCACCAGCCTGATCGCTTCGGTATTCGCTGCCGGCGGCCTGGACCCGACCTTCGTGATTGGCGGCCGTCTCAACGCGGCGGGCACCAATGCGCAGCTGGGCACCAGCCGCTACCTGATCGCCGAAGCCGATGAGAGCGACGCCAGCTTCCTGCACCTGCAGCCTCTGGTCGCTGTGGTCACCAATATCGACGCCGATCACATGGCGACCTACGAAGGCGACTTCAACAAACTGAAGAAGACCTTTGTCGAGTTCCTGCACAACCTGCCGTTCTATGGCCTGGCGGTCATGTGCATCGACGATCCGGTAGTGCGTGAAATTCTCCCGCAGGTCAAGCGCCCGACGTTGACCTACGGCTTCAGCGAGTCTGCCGACATACGTGCGATCAACGTGCGTCAGGACGGCATGCTGACATTCTTTACCGTACTGCGCCGCGACCGCGAGCCGCTGGATGTGTCGGTGAACATGCCCGGCAATCACAACGTACTCAACTCGCTGGCGACCATCGCTATCGCCACCGACGAGGGCGTCAGCGACGAGGCCATCGTTCAGGGCCTTTCCAGGTTCCAGGGCGTCGGTCGGCGCTTCCAGGTCTACGGCGAGCTGCCGGTTGACGGCGGCAACGTGATGCTGGTCGATGACTACGGTCACCATCCGCGCGAAGTCGCTGCCGTTATCAACGCTGTGCGTGGCGGCTGGCCTGACCGTCGTCTGGTGATGGTTTACCAGCCACACCGTTTCAGCCGCACCCGTGACCTGTACGACGATTTCGTCCAGGTGCTGGCAGACGCCAATGTGCTGCTGCTGATGGAAGTCTACCCGGCCGGTGAAGAACCGATTCCTGGTGCGGACAGCCGCAACCTGTGCCACAGCATTCGTCAGCGTGGCCAGCTGGACCCGATCTACATCGAGCGTGGTGTCGAGCTGGCGCCGCTGGTCAAGCCGCTGTTGCGTGCCGGCGACATCCTGTTGTGTCAGGGCGCTGGCGACATCGCTGGTCTTGCGCCACAGCTGCTGAAAAGCCCACTGTTCGCCGGTGCCAAAGTGGCCCCCACCGAAGGGAAGCTGAAATGACAGCCGTCGCCCAGCCGTCCCTGCGCTCGACACTCGAGCCGAAAAGCTTCGGCCGTGTCGCCGTGCTCTTTGGTGGCAAGAGTGCCGAGCGTGCAGTCTCCCTGAACTCGGGTAATGCCGTGCTCAAGGCACTGCTCGATGCTGGCGTGGATGCGTTCGGCATTGATGTGGGCGATGACTTCCTGCAGCGACTGGTCAGTGAAAAGATCGACCGTGCCTTCATTGTTCTGCACGGGCGAGGCGGCGAAGACGGCACCATGCAAGGCCTGTTGGAATGCCTGGAAATCCCTTATACCGGCAGTGGTGTACTGGCTTCCGCGCTGGCGATGGACAAGTTGCGCACCAAGCAGGTCTGGCAGAGTCTCGGCCTTGCAACGCCCTTGCATGCTGTTCTTGGAAACGAGAGCGATTGTATTTGCGCAGCGACGGAACTGGGCTTCCCTTTGATCGTCAAACCGGCCCATGAAGGTTCAAGTATCGGTATGGCAAAGGTGAACAGCGTCGATGAATTGATCGCCGCCTGGAAAGCCGCCAGTACCTACGATTCGCAAGTATTAGTCGAACAGTGGATTCAGGGACCTGAGTTCACTGTGGCGTCTCTGCGTGGCCAGGTGTTGCCTCCCATTGGCCTGGGCACTCCTCACAGTTTTTATGATTACGATGCCAAGTACCTGGCGTCCGATACTCAGTACCGGATCCCTTGCGGGCTTGGCGATGCGCAGGAACAGGAACTCAAACAACTTGCAGCACGCGCTTGCGACGCCATCGGTATTGCAGGGTGGGCGCGCACGGATGTCATGCAGGACGCACAAGGCAAGTTCTGGTTACTGGAAGTGAATACCGTGCCCGGCATGACCGATCACAGTCTGGTGCCAATGGCTGCGCGTGCTGCAGGTCTGGATTTTCAACAACTGGTGTTGGCGATTCTGGCCGACAGTGTTCAGGCGAGAGGGTAAGGCATGTACGGCGCGTCGGCACGTCCTCAGCCACCTGCACCCGGCCGCAACAAGCCGGTGCCGCGTGGCGCCAGCCGAATGGTGGCCAAGGAGCCTCTGTCGGCGCGCCTGCCCAAGGCTAACTTCAGTGTTCTGAAGCGTCTGCTCTGGCCTGTGTTGCTGGTGGTTCTGGGGTTCGGCACTTATGAGGCAGCGCAACGTCTGCTGCCGTACGCCGACCGCCCGATTACCCGCATCAATGTGCAGGGCGATTTGAGTTACATCAGCCAGCAGGCCGTGCAACAGCGGATTGCGCCTTATGTGGCGTCGAGCTTTTTCAAGATCGATCTGACCGGCATGCGCACCGAGCTTGAGCAGATGCCCTGGATCGCCCACGCCGAAGTTCGTCGTGTATGGCCGGATCAGGTTGTGATTCGTCTTGAAGAGCAGTTGCCGGTTGCCCGTTGGGGTGATGAAGCGCTGTTGAATAACCAGGGGCAGGCTTTCACGCCGCGTGAACTGTCCAATTACGAACATCTTCCCCAGTTGTTCGGCCCGCAGCGGGCCCAGCAGCAGGTGATGCAGCAGTATCAGGTGTTGAGTCAGATGTTGCGCCCGCTGGGCTTCTCCATCGTGCGCCTGGAGCTGCGCGAGCGCGGCAGCTGGTTCCTGACGACAGGCGCCGGTAGTGCTGGCCCGGGAATCGAATTGTTGCTTGGACGCGACCACCTCGTCGAAAAAATGCGCCGTTTCATCGCGATTTACGACAAAACGCTGAAAGAACAAATCACGAATATCGCGCGCGTCGACTTGCGTTACTCCAACGGCCTTGCGGTCGGTTGGCGCGAACAGGCAGCGGCAACGACGGATAAACCCGCCGTCGCGAAGAATTGATAAGAGGCAGGACCATGGCAAACGTGCAAAGCGGCAAAATGATCGTCGGGCTGGATATCGGTACCTCCAAGGTGGTGGCACTGGTAGGCGAAGTCGCGGCTGATGGCTCGCTGGAAATCGTGGGTATCGGTACCCATCCCTCCCGCGGCCTGAAGAAGGGCGTGGTAGTGAATATCGAGTCGACCGTGCAGTCGATCCAGCGTGCAATCGAAGAAGCGCAGCTGATGGCGGGTTGCCGTATTCACTCGGCATTTGTCGGCGTTGCAGGCAGCCACATTCGCAGCCTGAATTCGCACGGCATCGTGGCGATTCGTGATCGCGAAGTCAGTTCTGCGGACCTGGAGCGTGTGCTCGATGCTGCTCAGGCGGTGGCCATTCCTGCCGACCAGCGCGTGCTGCACACCCTCCCTCAGGATTACGTGATCGATAACCAGGAAGGCGTGCGTGAGCCTTTGGGCATGTCCGGTGTACGTCTGGAAGCCAAGGTTCACGTCGTGACCTGCGCAGTGAATGCCGCGCAGAACATCGAGAAGTGCGTGCGTCGCTGCGGTCTGGAAGTCGACGACATCATTCTTGAACAACTGGCGTCGGCGTATTCCGTACTTACCGATGACGAGAAAGAGCTGGGCGTGTGCCTGGTGGATATCGGTGGCGGTACGACCGACATCGCGATCTTCACCGAAGGCGCCATTCGTCACACGGCGGTTATCCCGATTGCGGGCGATCAGGTCACCAACGACATCGCCATGGCGTTGCGTACCCCGACCCAGTACGCCGAAGAAATCAAGATTCGCTACGCCTGCGCCCTGGCCAAACTGGCCGGTGCCGGTGAAACCATCAAAGTACCGAGTGTAGGCGACCGTCCACCTCGCGAGCTGTCGCGTCAGGCCCTGGCCGAAGTGGTAGAGCCTCGTTACGACGAGCTGTTCACGCTGATCCAGGCCGAGCTGCGCCGCAGCGGTTACGAAGACCTGATCCCGGCTGGCATCGTGCTGACCGGGGGCACAGCGAAAATGGAGGGTGCGGTCGAGCTGGCCGAGGAAATCTTCCACATGCCGGTACGCCTTGGCGTGCCGCACAGCGTCAAAGGGCTCGCTGATGTCGTGCGCAACCCTATCTACTCGACCGGCGTAGGCCTGTTGATGTACGGGCTGCAAAAACAGTCGGACGGCATTTCACTGTCCGGGATGGTCGGCAACAGCAGTTACAGCGACGAAACCAAGGCACCGGTGCTTGAGCGTATCAAGCGTTGGGTGCAGGGCAATTTCTAAGTTTCAACGTTTAAAAGTTTCACAGCTTCAGATTCAGGGCTTCAAAAGCAATATCGGCAGGCAGTAGGCAAAACTAACTAGAAAGCGGAAGGAGAGAGAAATGTTCGAACTCGTAGACAACGTCCCGCAAAGCCCGGTTATCAAAGTTATCGGTGTAGGCGGTGGTGGCGGAAACGCTGTCAATCACATGGTCAAGAGCAACATCGAAGGCGTGGAATTCATCTGTGCCAACACAGATGCTCAAGCGCTGAAAAACATTGGCGCGCGGACCATTCTTCAACTGGGCACCGGCGTGACCAAAGGCCTTGGCGCTGGCGCCAACCCTGAAGTCGGTCGTCAGGCCGCACTGGAAGATCGTGAGCGCATTGCAGAAGTTCTGCAGGGCACCAACATGGTTTTCATCACCACTGGCATGGGCGGCGGTACCGGTACCGGTGCAGCACCGATCATTGCTGAAGTGGCCAAGGAAATGGGTATTCTGACGGTCGCAGTCGTGACCCGTCCGTTCCCGTTCGAAGGTCGCAAGCGTATGCAGATCGCCGATGAAGGCATCCGCATGCTGTCCGAAAGCGTCGACTCGTTGATCACCATCCCCAACGAGAAGCTGCTGACCATCCTGGGCAAGGACGCCAGCCTGCTGTCGGCTTTCGCCAAGGCTGACGATGTACTGGCCGGTGCCGTTCGCGGTATCTCCGACATCATCAAGCGTCCGGGCATGATCAACGTCGACTTCGCCGACGTCCGCACCGTGATGAGCGAAATGGGCATGGCGATGATGGGTACTGGCTGCGCCAGCGGTCCTAACCGTGCGCGTGAAGCCACCGAAGCGGCCATTCGCAACCCGTTGCTCGAAGACGTCAACCTGCAGGGCGCTCGCGGCATCCTGGTCAACATCACTGCCGGTCCTGACCTGTCGCTGGGTGAGTACTCGGACGTGGGTAGCATCATCGAAGCGTTCGCTTCCGAGCACGCGATGGTCAAGGTCGGTACGGTAATCGATCCGGACATGCGTGACGAGTTGCACGTGACTGTGGTTGCCACCGGCCTGGGCGCGAAAATCGAGAAGCCGGTCAAGGTCATCGACAACACGCTGCAGACCACCCAGCAGGCTCCTGCCCAGCAGGCGTCGCGCCAGGAAGCACCTTCGGTCAACTACCGCGATCTGGACCGTCCTACCGTGATGCGCAATCAGGCACACGCAGGCGCTACGGCAGCGGCGAAGATGAACCCTAACGATGATCTGGATTACCTGGATATCCCGGCTTTCCTGCGTCGTCAGGCCGATTGATGAAATGTATCAGGGGTATTAGGGTGATTGGTGTTCAGCAAAGGCATGGTCTGCTATCATCGCCAGCCTTTGTTGATACCAGTTCGCAACTTGCGCTGAAGCGGCCCATGCCATGATTAAACAACGCACCCTGAAAAATATTATCCGTGCCACAGGTGTAGGCCTGCACTCCGGGGAGAAGGTTTACCTGACCCTCAAGCCCGCACCTGTGAATACCGGCATTGTGTTTTGCCGAGCTGACCTTGACCCCGTCGTGCAGATCCCTGCGCGTGCGGAAAACGTCGGCGACACCACTCTGTCGACCACTCTGGTCAATGGTGATGTCAAAGTTGACACGGTAGAACACCTGCTCTCGGCCATGGCTGGCCTTGGCATCGATAACGCCTACGTCGAGCTCTCTGCCTCCGAAGTTCCTATCATGGACGGCAGCGCAGGCCCTTTCGTATTCCTGATTCAATCGGCTGGCCTGGAAGAACAGGACGCGCCGAAGAAATTCATCCGCATCCTGCGTGAGGTCACAGTGGAGGAGGGCGGTAAACGCGCTACTTTCGTGCCTTTCGAAGGGTTCAAGGTCAGTTTCGAGATCGATTTCGATCACCCCGTCTTCCGTGATCGCACCCAGAGTGCAAGCGTGGACTTTTCCAGCACTTCCTTCGTGAAGGAAGTCAGCCGTGCCCGGACCTTCGGGTTCATGAGTGACATCGAGTACCTGCGCAAGCACAACCTCGCACTCGGCGGCAGTGTGGAAAACGCCATCGTGGTCGACAAGGACGGCGTACTGAACGAAGACGGCCTGCGTTACGAGGACGAATTCGTCAAACACAAAATCCTCGACGCCATCGGTGACCTTTACCTGCTGGGCAATAGCCTGATCGGTGAGTTCCGTGGCTTCAAATCGGGGCATGCACTGAACAATCGTCTCCTGCGCACGTTGATCGAGCAGAAAGACGCCTGGGAAGTGGTGACTTTCGAGGATGCCAGTACGGCACCTATTTCCTACATGCGCCCTGTCGCGGCCGTGTAGGCAAGCTTTACTCTCTTTCCTTTTGTTCTTTAAAGGCTGCCCTCGGGTGGCCTTTTTTTATCGGCTTCATTGGGCAAAGCCAGTTGCGCAGAGGATCTGGCGAAAATCACTCAGACGTTATTTCTTGTCCTTGGCATGGCTGGCCAGCCGCTCAAGTGCTGCCCGCAGCTTGGGATCAGTGATGCCATCGGCGGTGGCCTGAATGTTCTCGGCGGCAATCGAAGACAGGTCGATGGTGTGCGTGGCCGCTCCGCGCGGGGCTTCAGGTGGCTGCACCCTGAAGACAATGCGCGTCAGGTTGATGAATTCGTCGAAGGCCATCAGTTGCCGGTGCAGGCGCTTCTGCTGATAGCGCAGGCGCGTGGCCCAGTGACCATCCGTCACGATCAGCAACAAGGTGCCTTCGCGCCACGAGGCCACACGACAGTGCTCGCGCGCGGCTGGTTGCAGCTGACTTTCGAGCAGGCGCTGCAAATGGCTAAGGCGTTCGGCGTGGCGAAAGATAGCCTTCAGAGGCTTGGCTTCACGCAGCAGAACCGCGGGCGGGCGGGCGTTCAGAGGACGAAAGGCCATGGTGGAGTGCCTGGTAACAAGATGAACATCTTAACAGAAAGCGTTCTAACGGCTGCTTTTCAGGGCATTTCCGTGCTTTCATATGCAAATCAATGAGTAACTTCCCCGGATTATGGGTTGAAGTGCTTGAAATTGGCCCCATTGTAAACCTGCCCCATAACAGCGCTGTGCCAGCATCGTGGAATAACGCCACTTTCCTCACCATCGTTTCCGGGTAGAATGCTCGTTCGCATGCGGCCATCTGGGCTGCACGGGCGACTCACGGGGCCGCCCTCCATTCCTATGTGTGGAAGATCCTGTCGATATGTTTGCGCCTTTGTTGAAAAAACTTTTTGGAAGCAAGAACGAGCGTGAAGTAAAACGCATGCTCAAGACGGTACAGATCGTCAATGCCTTCGAAGAGCAAATGGTGGCCCTTTCGGACGAGCAATTGCGCGCCAAGACCGAAGAGTTCAAGGCCCGCATAGCCAAAGGCGAGACCCTCGATCAATTACTGCCGGAAGCCTTTGCTGTCGCTCGTGAAGCGGGCAAGCGCGTCATGGGCATGCGCCACTTCGACGTTCAGTTGATCGGCGGTATGACCCTGCACGAAGGTCAGATCGCGGAAATGCGTACCGGTGAAGGTAAAACCCTGGTCGGTACGTTGGCTGTGTACCTCAATGCGCTTTCCGGCAAGGGCGTTCACGTAGTCACTGTGAACGACTATCTCGCTCGCCGAGATGCCAACTGGATGCGTCCGTTGTACGAATTCCTCGGGCTGACCGTAGGCATCGTCACACCATTCCAGCCGCCGGAAGAAAAACGCGCTGCTTATGCTGCCGACATCACCTACGGCACCAATAACGAATACGGCTTCGATTACCTGCGCGACAACATGGCGTTCAGCATGGACGACAAGTTCCAGCGCGAACTCAATTTCGCCGTAATCGACGAAGTCGACTCAATTCTGATCGACGAAGCGCGTACGCCGCTGATCATCTCCGGTCAGGCCGAAGACAGCTCCAAGCTGTACACCGAAATCAACCGCCTGATCCCCAAGCTCGAGCAGCATATCGAGGAAGTGGAAGGCGAAGTCACCAAACCGGGCCACTTCACCGTTGACGAGAAAACCCGTCAGGTTGAGCTGAACGAAGCCGGTCACCAATTCATCGAGGAAATGCTCACCGAAGTCGGCCTGCTGGCTGAAGGCGAGAGCCTGTACTCGGCGCACAACCTGGGCCTGCTGACTCACGTTTATGCCGGTCTGCGTGCGCACAAACTGTTCAACCGCAACGTCGAGTACATCGTTGCAGACGGCCAGGTTCTGCTGGTCGACGAGCATACCGGCCGTACCATGCCGGGCCGTCGCCTGTCCGAGGGCCTGCATCAGGCCATCGAAGCCAAGGAAAACCTGAACATTCAGGCCGAAAGCCAGACCCTGGCATCGACCACGTTCCAGAACTACTTCCGTCTGTACAACAAACTGTCCGGCATGACCGGTACGGCCGACACCGAAGCGTTCGAACTCCACCAGATCTACAACCTGGCCGTCATGGTCATCCCGCCGAACAAGCCGTTGGCGCGTAAAGATTTCAACGACCTCGTCTATCTGACGGCGGAAGAGAAGTACGCAGCCATCGTTACCGACATCAAGGCCTGCATTGCAGAGAACCGTCCGGTGCTGGTAGGTACGGCGACCATCGAAACCTCCGAACACATGTCCAACCTGCTCAAGCAGGAAGGCATCGATCACAAGGTTCTGAACGCCAAGTTCCACGAAAAAGAAGCAGAAATCATCGCGCAGGCCGGTCGTCCGGGTGCTTTGACCATTGCTACCAACATGGCGGGTCGCGGTACCGACATCCTGTTGGGCGGTAACTGGGAAGTAGAGGTCGCCAATCTGGAAGATCCGACCCCTGAGCAGATCGCACAGATCAAGGCTGACTGGCAGAAACGCCATCAGCAGGTGATCGAAGCGGGTGGCTTGCACGTTATTGCCTCCGAGCGCCACGAATCGCGCCGTATCGACAACCAGCTGCGTGGCCGTGCCGGCCGCCAGGGTGACACCGGTTCCAGCCGTTTCTACCTCTCGCTCGAAGACAGCCTGATGCGTATCTTCGCCTCGGACCGCGTGAAGAATTTCATGAAGGCGCTGGGCATGCAGTCCGGTGAGGCTATCGAGCACCGCATGGTGACCAACGCCATCGAAAAAGCGCAGCGCAAAGTGGAAGGTCGCAACTTCGATATCCGCAAGCAATTGCTCGAGTTCGATGACGTGGCCAACGAGCAGCGCAAAGTGATCTATCACATGCGTAACACGCTGCTGGCTGCCGAGAACATTGGTGAGACCATCGCTGACTTCCGTGAGGAAGTGCTCAACAATCTCATCAGTCAGCATATTCCGCCGCAATCCCTGCCGGAGCAGTGGAACGTTGCCGGTCTGGAAGCCGCGCTGAACACCGACTTTGCCGTCAAACTGCCCGTCCAA
>NZ_LJQT01000222.1:33791-35716 GCF_001400515.1 Pseudomonas meliae
GGGCTGGACGAAGACGACAACCTGCACGAAGACAGCCTGCGCGAAAAAATCATGGCTCAGTTGCTGGTGGCGTACAACGAGAAGGAAGACCAGGCCAGCGCCGAAGCCCTGCGTTCCTTCGAGAAGCAGATCCTCCTGCGCGTGCTGGACGACCTGTGGAAAGATCACCTGTCGACCATGGACCACCTGCGTCACGGTATCCACCTGCGCGGCTACGCTCAGAAGAACCCGAAGCAGGAATACAAGCGCGAGTCCTTCACGTTGTTTCAGGAGCTGCTGGATTCGATCAAGCGCGACACCATCCGTGTGCTTTCGCATGTTCAGGTTCGTCGCGAAGATCCAGAGGAAGAAGAGGCGCGCCTGCGTCAGGAAGCCGAAGAACTGGCCAGTCGTATGCAGTTCGAACACGCTCCTGCGCCGGGCATCGACCAGCCGCTGCCGGATGAAGAGGGTGGCGAAGCGCCTGTGGCCGTCGCATCCGAGCCGGTTCGCAACGACCAGAAGCTGGGTCGCAACGAGCTGTGCTGGTGTGGTTCGGGCAAGAAATTCAAACACTGTCACGGCCAGATCAACTAAGCCTTTGACTGTGTAATACCTGCGCCGCGACCGGCTTGCCCGTCGCGGCGTTTTTTCATTGATCGCCGTACCGATGCGGACGGCACCATACTCCTTGAGGAGCACCCCGATGGCTGTTGGTCTTGGTCCTTTGCCTGCGTTGCACCCGGTTCCCGGTTTTGAACTAGGCATTTCTTCTGCCGGCATCAAACGCCCGGGGCGCAAGGATGTTGTGGTCATGCGCTGTGCCGAAGGCTCCAGCGTTGCCGGTGTATTCACCTTGAATGCGTTCTGCGCCGCGCCGGTCATTCTGGCCAAACAGCGTGTTCAGGGGACGGTGCGTTATTTGCTGACCAACACCGGCAATGCCAATGCGGGCACGGGCGAACCAGGTCTGGTTGCTGCGCGACGTACTTGCGAAAAGCTGGCGCAACTGACCGGCGTCGATGCATCAGCAGTGCTGCCTTACTCAACGGGCGTGATCGGCGAGCCGTTGCCTGTGGAAAAAATCGAAGGCGCGCTGCAAGCCGCGCTTGATGATCTGTCTGTGGATAACTGGGCCGCTGCGGCGACCGGCATCATGACCACCGACACCCTGCCCAAAGGCGCGAGCCGTCAGTTCACCCACGATGGCGTAACCATCACAGTAACCGGCATCAGCAAAGGCGCAGGCATGATTCGCCCGAACATGGCGACCATGCTTGGCTACATCGCCACCGACGCCAAAGTGTCGCAGAGCGTACTGCAGGACCTGATTCGCGACGGAGCCAACAAATCCTTCAATCGCATCACTATCGATGGCGATACCTCGACCAACGATTGCTGCATGCTGATTGCCACCGGTCAGGCTGATCTGCCCGAGATCACCGAGGCCAAGGGCCCGTTGTTCGACGCGTTGAAGAAAGCCGTGTTCGACGTGTGCATGGATGTCGCTCAGGCCATCGTGCGTGATGGCGAAGGTGCGACCAAGTTCGTGACGGTAGAAGTCAACGGTGGCGGCAATCATCAGGAGTGCCTGGACGTCGGTTATGCCGTGGCCCACTCGCCGCTGATCAAGACCGCGCTGTTCGCCTCCGACCCGAACTGGGGACGTATTCTGGCGGCTGTCGGCCGCGCTGGCGTGCCGGACCTGGACGTGAGCAAGATCGACGTATTCCTGGGCGGCGTATGCATTGCCAGTCAGGGCTGCCGCGCCACGACCTACACCGAAGAGCAGGGCTCGGCGGTAATGGCCGAAGAAGAGATCACCATTCGTATCGAGCTGGGTCGCGGTGATTGCAGCGAAACCATCTGGACCACCGACCTTTCTCACGAATACGTGAAGATCAACGCGGAATATCGCACCTGATTCAATGCCCGGCGCGCGGGCA
>NZ_LJQT01000222.1:35745-37336 GCF_001400515.1 Pseudomonas meliae
TGGCTGGTGCTGGAAATGACCGGTGCTGCGTTCACCGATCAAGTCATCCGCCTGAACCTGCCGGACACCCGCGAGAATATTCTCAAGTATTCGCCGACCGGCAAGGTGCCTGCGCTTCAGTGTGAGCACGGCACGATCATCGATTCGCTGGCGATCTGTGAATATCTGGTCGAGCGCTTCCCGGACGTCGAGCTGTGGCCGCGTGATATCGCTGCCCGTGCCCAGGCCCGTTCGGCGTGTGCGCAGATGCACAGCGGTTTCGTCAATCTGCGCTCGAACATGCCAATGGACTTGCGTCAGGATAAGGCGCTGGAAGTGATCACCGTCGATACCCAGAACGATATCGACCGTATCGTCGAGCTGTGGGCCGAATGTCGCGCTGCTGCTGCCGAAAGTGGTCCTTTTCTGTTTGGCAAGCCGAGCATTGCTGATGCGTTCTTCGCACCGGTGGCTATTCGTCTGCGCGGCTATCACGTCCAGTTGCCAGCAGAGGCACTGGCGTATATCGAAACCATCTACCAGTGGCCCGCCTTCAAGCGCTGGCAGCAGGCAGGCCTGCAGGAGTCCTGATCGTGAAACGAGTTCATGTGGCTGCCGCCGTCATTCGTGGCGCTGACGGCAGTGTATTGATTGCCCGACGTGCCGACACTCAGCATCAAGGTGGCCTCTGGGAGTTTCCCGGTGGCAAGGTCGAAGAGGGTGAGACCGTTCAGGCCGCACTCGCACGTGAGCTTCAGGAAGAGTTGGGGATTCAGGTCACGGCAGCGCGTCCGTTGATCAAGGTCGGTCACGATTATGCGGACAAGCAGGTATTGCTGGATGTCTGGGAAGTCTCGGCATTTACCGGCGAGCCGCATGGTGAAGAAGGGCAGCCACTGGTCTGGGCGGCTCCGCGAGAGCTGCCTCACTACGACTTTCCGACCGCCAACCAGCCGATTGTCGCTGCGGCACGTTTGCCCGGCGAGTATCTGATCACGCCTGACGGACTGGACAATATCGAGCTGTTGCGCGGTATGCAGAAAGCCATCGCAGGCGGCATCAAACTGGTCCAGTTGCGTGCGCCGGGTGGTTACGACCCCAAGTACCGTGACCTGGCCGTGGATGCGGCGGGTCTGTGTGCCGGCAAGGCGCAGCTCATGCTCAAAGGGCCTCTGGAGTGGCTGGGCGACTTTCCGTCCGCCGGTTGGCACCTGACGGCGGAGCAACTGCGCAAGTACGCCAGTCGTGGACGTCCGTTCCCCGAGAACCGCTGGCTGGCGGCGTCGTGCCATAACGCCGAAGAGCTGGCCCTGGCAGAGCAGATGGGCGTGGATTTCGTCACCCTGTCACCGGTTCAGCCCACCCTGACTCATCCCGATGCACTGCCGCTTGGCTGGCAGCAGGCGGCGCAACTGATTGCAGGCTTTAACAAACCGGTCTTCCTGCTGGGCGGTGTAGGCCCTGCGCAGCGCCAACAGGCTTGGGAAAGCGGCGCACAGGGCGTGGCCGGGATCCGCGCGTTTTGGCCTGACGAGATCGTCTGAGTCGCCCAGCTGACGCAGAGCACTCATCGTTATACACGTCCGCTTTTGACTCCGGCCGAAGGCCGTGG
>NZ_LJQT01000222.1:37356-46953 GCF_001400515.1 Pseudomonas meliae
GCGTCGCCCGGTCCGCTCCCCACAAAAGCCCCTACGCTTCAACGTGAAAACGCCCCACGTCACAAATCTGCGCCGCGCAGCCATTCGGATGCTCATCAAACCGGCTTGGGCGCGGGCTGCCAGAGTATTTCCGCGATGCCCTGTCTTCTGGCGATCAACCGAGCTGCGACGAACAACAAATCCGACAGCCTGTTGATATACGCCAGCCCGGCGCCTTCCAGTGGCTCGACCGCATTCAAATGCTGGCAACGGCGTTCGGCACTGCGCGCCAGGCTGCGGCAGATGTGCGCTTGAGCGATCAGTGATGAGCCGCCTGGCAAGATGAAATTTTCCAACGGCCCCAGCTCTTCATTCCACACATCGATTGCCGCTTCCAGCCGCTCAACCTCAGCGTCCTTCAGCGCTTTGTAAGTCGGCATTGCCAGTTCGCCCCCCAGATCGAACAGCCGATGCTGGCAAGGCGCGAGCACCTCGATCACTTCGTTGAGAGCCGGCACGCTTTTGGCCTCATCGATCAGCCCGACCAGCAACAGGCCGAGCTGGCTGTTGAGCGTATCGACCTCGCCAATGGCCTCGACGCGCGGATGATCCTTGGACACCCGTCGACCGTCGCCCAGACCGGTCTCTCCGGCATCACCGGTGCGTGTGTAAATCTTCGACAAACGAAAGCCCATTGCTGCGATTCCTGATCAAGACTTGGAAATAACCTGCTGCTGAACGCTTACCTGGTTGGCCACCAGCGGTAGACGCAGCGTAAAGCAGGTGCCTGTGCCGAGAGAGGAATGCACCTCCATCTGGCCTTTATGATTATTGGTAACAATGAAATACGACACCGACAGACCCAGCCCGGTGCCCTGGCCGATTTCCTTGGTGGTAAAGAACGGTTCGAAAGTACGTTTTCGGACGTTTTCGGACATGCCGATGCCGTTGTCCTCCACCTGAATTTCGGCCCAGGGCGGGTTGAGACGGGTACGCAGGATGATGCGTCCAGGCTCCTCGCTCTCCGGGCGCTGGTGAATGGCCTGGGCGGCGTTTTTCAGCAGGTTCAGCAGCACCTGCTCCAGTTCGTTGGCGATGCACGGTACCGGACCCAGTTCCGGGTCGAACTGACGGATGATGTGCTGGCCCTTGAAGTCGAAACCGACGGTAAGGTCAAAATCGTTGCTGGCAATTTCCACTGCCTGATCGATCAACGCCGGCAAGTCGCAGGCTGACAGCTGACGACTGCTCAAGCGACTGAAATTGAGCATGTGGCTGACAATCTTTGCTGCCCTGGCACCCGCTTGCTGGATGCCATCGAGCAGTTTTGGTACTTCGCGGCTTTCCAGATAATGATTGACCTGCGCCAGATCGATACCGTCGGCTTCGGCCTGCTCTATGTTCTTCGGCAGTTCCGGGGACAGACGCCGCCTGATGTTCTGCACATTGTGCAGAATGGCGCCCAACGGGTTGTTGATCTCGTGGGCCATGCCCGCTGCCAGACCGCCGACAGACAACATCTTCTCCGACTGCACCATCATTTCTTCCAGCGATATACGCTGGGTGATGTCATCGATACGGATCACCACGCCACGCCCGGCATCGCCGGTCAGCGGGTAGAACGTCAGCGCATAGTGGCCCGACTCGTCGTTTTTGATCCAGGTCACGCGCTCGATCTTGGTCACGCTGTGGCGCTCGACGGTGTGCTTGATTTGCGGCAGAAACGATCGCATCGGCTCGAAGGCCAGAAAGATCGGCTGGTTCAACGCTTCGTCCAGCGTGGTTCCGGACAGCGCTGTCGCCTCCTGATTCCACTGGGTGACGTACAGCTGCTCGTCCAGCGCGATCATCGCCGAGGGCATCGAATCAATGATGCTGTTGAGGTAGTTCTGAAAGCCGGTGAGCTTCTTCTCGATCTTGCTGCGCACCTGGACTTCCAGTTCCAGTTTGCGGTTGGTGTGGCGGGTTTCCTCGGCCAGCCCCTGTGCTTGATCGTAAGCTTCCTGGGAGTTATCTCGAGCGCGCTTGAGTTGTTGCTCACGCGCTTCGATACGCGACAGCATGGTATTGAATGCCTCGGCCAGACTGCCGATTTCATCCTCGTTGCCAGGCTCTGCGCGCAGTGCGTAGTTTTCTTCGCGGGTGACCTGCCGCGACAGTTCTTCCAACTGATAAATGGGCTCTGTGATCAAGCGCCGGATCTGTCGTGCTACCACCAGCCACAGCAACACGCTGAACACCAGAATGCCCAGACTCGCGGTCAGTGTGCCGGTGTAGAACGCGGGAGGCAGCTCGCTGCTGGCAACCAGTAACATGTGCCCGGGCGGTTCGTCGCCTTTCGGTACGGTAATGACCTGCGTGCTGCGAAACTCGGTAAGCCGCCAGCTTTCGAGGTCCTTGTAGTGCCTGGGCAGTTGCAGGCCCTCGCCCTGTTGCATCTGCTCAAGTCGCTCTCCGTCGTTGTCGTATATGGCCGCTGCACGTAGCGGGCCGTAGCTTTTGAGTTCCTTGAGCAAGCCACGCGCATCGGCAGGCGAGTTCAAGGCGCGCTCGTTGAGATTGGCGCTGCTGATCAGACGGCCAATGGTCTGCAGGGCCTGCGGGGCCATCGCTTCCTGAGAAATGTAATAAGCCGCGCTGATGAAGGTCAGGTTCGCAACCAGCAGCACGGTGGTCATCAGGACCAGCAGGGCGGCCAGCAGTTTCTGACCTACCGGCAGGTTTTCCAGGCGTTGGCGCAAAGGCATTGGGAAGGTCGCAGTGACATGTGATGCGAGCAGGGTAGCGCGCGCTAGTCAGTACGCAAACCCTTGTGTGCCAGATGTGCTGTCAGACGTGTCTGCAATTGCTGCAGGTGTGCTGCCGGACAGCGATGACGCACGGCTGCCGCACACGCGTAACCCAGCAGGTAGTTGATTTCGGTGCGTCGCCCGTGAAGCACGTCCTGGTACATGGATGAGTAATTGGCGGCGGTCGCATGAATGACCCGCAGCACTTCAGCATGCAAGTCAAGCGCTGCCGCTGGCTGGCCGCAGCGGCCCAGCAAATCGCTCAGCTCGGCGCACAGTGTTGCGACCTCGCAGGCGTGCTCGAGCAGGCCACCATTACGGCAGTCGTGCAGGACCGTCAGCGGGTTGATCGCGCAGTTCAGGGCCAGCTTGCGCCACAGCCGCGTCAGGATGTCCGGTGTCCATTCGTGGGGAATGCCACTGGCGTGCAAGTCCTGCAGAAGTGCGGGTGCCGTCGGGTTCGATACATCGCCAAGCCAGTTGAAACCGTGGCCAGCGAACCTGACACGCCAGTCCGACTCCAGAAACGCGCCTTCAGTGCTGGAGGCGAACACGCAGCGGATGTGGGGGATTCTTTCAGCCACAGCGTCCTGACTGCCCAGGCCGTTTTGTAGCAGGATGACGTCGGCATGCGCCGCCAGACGCGGTGCCAACTGCGCAACAGCCTGCTCAGCGTCGTAGGCCTTGCAGGCGACCAGCAGCCGCTCGATGGGTTGGTGATGTTCGGCGGTCTGTGCTTCGACCGAGTACGTGTGGGCGATATCGTTTTCGACCAGTGTTACGCAACCGCCACTGGTGTTATACGCCGCCAGCCGTTCAGCATTGCGAAGAATCAGCCGCACCGGCAGACCTGCGCGCGCCAGTCGCGCCGCCCACAGAGTGCCCAGACTTCCCGCGCCGAGAACATGCCATGTCACCGCCATCAGTGAGGCACGTTAAGGCGTTGAAGCGGTCTGCTGAAGGTGAAAACAAGGATGTGCATGAAAGGCTCACAGTGAATGCAGGAAAAGTCTCGTTATAATGAGCGTTCTTTCAAACCGTCAAGTCACGCGTGCCCGAATCGTGCGCACGCCGTTTATCTGGAGAACATACATGCCCTCGTTCGACGTAGTGTCCGAATTGGATAAACACGAAGTCACGAATGCCGTCGACAATGCCATCAAAGAGCTGGACCGTCGCTATGACCTCAAAGGCAAAGGCACGTTCGAGTTCAAGGAACTGACTGTCACGCTGACCGCAGAAGCAGACTTTCAGCTGGAGGCCATGATCGAAATCCTCAAGCTGGCGCTGGTCAAACGCAAGATCGACGCAAAATGCCTCGAGATCAAGGATGCCTACGCTTCGGGCAAACTGATGAAGCAGGAAGTCACCCTGCGCGAAGGCATCGACAAGGAACTGGCGAAAAAAATCGTCGCTCATATCAAAGAAGCCAAGCTCAAGGTCCAGGCCGCCATTCAGGGCGAGCAGGTGCGGGTTACCGGCAAGAAACGCGACGACCTGCAAGAAGCGATCGCAGCGCTGCGTGCCTATGATTCGGGCATGCCGCTGCAATTCAACAACTTCCGCGACTAATATTTTATTTGCACTGAAAGCCGGGGAACCCTGCGTCCCCCGGCCAGTCCGAAGCGCCTTGAGCATTGAAATGACGGCAGGCCGCCGTGGTTTCGATGGCAGTTCATGGCGGGTAAGGAGATAACGATGGATTTAAACGCAGAAGTCGGTCATCTGTGGCAAGCGTCGCAGGCCTGGATTCCGATGATCATGGAGTACGGCAGCCGCTTGCTGCTGGCAGTCGTAACGCTGTGTGTGGGCTGGTGGCTGATCAACCGGCTGACCGGAAAACTGGGCGCGTTGCTGGCCTTGCGACACGCCGATCTGGCCTTGCAGGGCTTTGTCAGCAACCTGGCCAACATCATTCTGAAAATCCTGCTGGTGGTCAGCGTCGCATCGATGATCGGCGTCGAAACCACCTCGTTCGTGGCCGCTATCGGTGCTGCCGGCCTGGCGATTGGTCTGGCATTACAAGGCAGCCTGGCGAACTTCGCGGGTGGTGTGCTGATTCTGTTGTTCCGTCCGTTTCGCATCGGTGACTGGATCGAAGCCCAGGGTGTGTCGGGAACTGTCGACAACATCCAGATCTTCCACACCGTGCTGCGCACCGGCGACAACCGTACCGTGATCATTCCCAACGGCAACCTGTCCAACGGCATCATCACCAACACCAACACCAACCGACAGCCGACCCGCAAGATCACCTTCGACATCGGCGTCAGCCACGATGCCGATCTCAAGAAGGCCTTGCAGGTCCTGCTGGACATGGCCGACGACCCGCGCGTACTCAAGGACCCGGCCCCACAGGCCGTGGTGGCAGCGCTGGGGGAGAACGCAATTACCTTGTCCCTGCGTGTCTGGACCAGCAGTGGCGACATGGGCGACGTGACGTCGATGTTCAACATCGAAGCGCGCGACCGCTTGAAGGACGCAGGCATCGAGATTCCATTGCCGCAGCGGATTGTGCGGGTGGTTCAGGAATAGTGGTTTGTGCGGTATGAAAAAGCCCTGGCTTGTGAGAGTCGGGGCTTTTTTATTCGGCGATTACTGCAGGCTTATATTGGCCAGCGTGATGATAATGCCGATGCCCGCGACAGTGGCGGCTACTGCGTTGATGGAGAACACTGTGCGTATCTTTCTGGACAGTCTCCATGGCTTTACGGCGAATGCATAAATCATCAGAAAGATGATCGCGAAGATTTCAACCTGCGCGAGCAGCACTACGGCGCTGCCAAAAGCCATTGATCCGGAGAGGGCATCAGCATCTCGCGACAGATAATATGTCAGCAGGGTGCCGATGATGGGTAGCCAGATCCCCAGGCTGATAAGAATCAGTGGGATGGGGTTGAAAGGGCGTGTTTGGTTTTCGGTGTCCACTTTTTTTCCTTGATGAGTGATCCGGCGATCAGGGCTTCTCGATCTCTGAAACTGCTGTCGGTGCCTCGGCCTTCGCGGTGCGTATCTCGCGGCTCCATTGCAGGATGATCATCACCAGCGTTGGAATGCCCAGTAAAGCGGTGATCAGGAAGAAATTGTGATAACCGAATTTCTCCACCACCACGCCGGAATAACCGCCCAGCAAACGCGGCAACAGCAGCATGATTGAGCTGAGCAGTGCGTATTGAGTGGCGGAAAACTTAAGGTTGGTGAGGCTCGACAGGTAGGCGACAAACGCCGATGTCGCCAGCCCTGAGCTGAGGTTGTCCAGTGAGATGGTCAGGATCAGCATCTTCACGTTCGGGCCCATGTCCGCCAGCAACAGGAACAGGATGTTGGTCGCTGCCGAGGTGAAGCCGCCGATGAACAGGATCGGCATGATGCCGAAGCGTACGATCAGCAGACCACCGGCGCCAGCGCCCAGCAGGGTCATGATCAGGCCGAAGATCTTGCTGACACTGGCAATCTGGTCCTTGGTGAAGCCCTGGTCGATGTAGAACACGTTGGCCATGACGCCCATCACCGTGTCCGACATTCGATAGGTCGCAATCAGGCCCAGCAACAGCAGGGCCTGCCAGCGATAACGCATGATGAAGTCGTTGATCGGCGTAAGCACCGGTGCCAGCCCGCGACGACCCATTGACGACAGACAGGCGAAGGTCAGAAGCGTGTAGAGAATGGCGCGCAAGAAAGCCCGGTCTTCCAGCAGCAGGTCCATCCAGCTGGTGCCGTTGAACAGCACGCTGGCGAAGTCGGTGTTGTAAAGCTGGGTAAACATTGCCGGTACTGACACCAGTAACACGATCAGCACAAACACTGAGGCCAGTTGGTGAGTGAAGCCATAACGTGCTGCCGACAATTGCGTGCGCAACGGCACCGGCGGCTCACGCATGATCAGTGTAGTGACCAGCGCTGGCAGCATCAGCAGGCCAAACAGCACATAGGTGCCGGTCCACGCCGAATGCTTGTAGGCAAAGCCTGTGGAGCCGAAACCTTCAGCGAAGTACAGCGCGCCCGCGGTCGCCAGCAGTGCGGCCACCCGATAGCCGGACATGTAACTGGCGGCGAGGGCGGCCTGCTGGGTGTCCTGGGCGATTTCAAGGCGATAGGCGTCGATGGCGATGTCTTGCGTTGCGGAGGCGAAGGCCACTACCACGGCAATTGCGATCAGCCAGGACAAATGCTTCTGCGGATCGCAGAAACCCATGCCGATCAGGCCGAGAATCACCAGGCTCTGTGCAAGCACCAACCAGGAGCGCCGCCGCCCCAGCTTGCCCAGAAACGGCAGGCACCATTGGTCGAGTAAGGGCGACCAGACCCATTTAAAGGCGTAGGCAAGACCGATCAGGCTCGCATAGCCGATGGTCTCGCGAGCAACACCGGCTTCGCGCAACCACACGGATAAGGTCGAAAAGACCAGCATATAAGGCATGCCCGCAGCGAATCCGAGCAGCAGTAACACTAATGTCGACGGGCTGGCATATGCGGCGAGCGCGGCGCGCCAGGTTTTACGGGGCATGGGCTGGAATCTGCCTCAGGTTACGAAAACAAAGGGCGCACTCTAACCGCTGTGCTATACGGGACGCCAGCCATGGCGCTGCATATCCACCCGATTATTCCGAATGGTAATGCCCTCGGCGCGTAAACGGGCTCGCTGTTCGTCACCGGACACACTGCCAGCGGGCAGACTGAGCCGACCGCCGGCCCCCAACACCCGATGCCAGGGCAGGGAAGAGCCGTCCGGCAACTGACTCAATGTACGGCCCACCCAGCGCGCAGCTTTGCCCAGCCCTGCCAGTTCAGCCAGTTGACCGTAGGCGACCACTTTGCCCTCCGGTATTTGCGCCATCGTCAGGTAGAGGGCTGTACGTCGTATTTCAGTAGCTGACTGCTCGCCAGGGTAAAGAAGTGTCAAGTCCGGGTCGGTCACGCGTTTATCCTGTATAAAACGATATTGATTGTCGTTCGCGGAACTTTGGTTGATCGCTGCTGTCTGTTACCACCGTGTCCGGCGGTCCATGGATTGAGATTGCCTTGATGTTCTTCTGCAGGATGATGCCCGCCTTCCCGCCAAACAGAGCCTGATTACCGCTTATGTTGTCCAGAACCCTGCTGTGCCTCGCAATTACTACCGTTTCCACTCCATTGCTTGCCGACACTGTCTGGTTGAAGAACGGTGACCGGCTGACTGGCACAATCAAAGTGTTCGATGGTGGCAAGCTGCTATTGCAGACCGAATACGGCGGCGCTATTCCGTTGGACTGGAAGCAGGTCAAAACCCTGCAAAGCGATCAGCCACTGCTGGTAAAGCAGGATGAGCACACAGGCGAAGTCTCCAAGTCGTTGCAGGCTGCCGATGATGGCAAGGTCGTGCTGGCTAATGGCGATGCACCCAAGACCGTCGAACTGGCAAGTATCCATCAGATCATCAAGCCCAAGCCGGTTATCACTGATCTTGTCTGGAAAGGCAATATCGATGCGGCGCTGGATTTCCAGCAGGCAGAAAACGACACCAATGACTACAACATTGCCTTCAAGACTTCGGCGCGTCACGGTCAATGGCGCCATAACGCCAAAGGCGATTACAACCGCGAAACGACCGATGATGTGGTGGGCACCGACAACTGGAGCGCCGAATACTCGCTGGACCGCTTCCTGACCGAGAAATTCTTCTGGGATGCTCGTGTCACCTACAAGCGCGACAAGATCGAAGACCTGTCGCGTCAGCGTGTTGTCGGTACAGGTCCTGGTTACCAGCTGTGGGATGACGAGCTGGGAGCCTTCAAGGTCGGTGCGCTGCTCAACCGCACAGATTTCGAATTCTCCAATGGCCAGAAGGAAAACTTCTATTCGGTCGCAGGTACCTGGGATTACAACCGCTACCTGATCGGCAAGAAGTTCGAGTTCTTCAGCAACGGCGAGCTGGGCAAACCGTTAAGCGGCGTTGCCGATTACTCCATGGATGTCGAAGCCGGGCTGCGCTACAAGGTTACCGACTGGGCGTCGCTTAACCTGAAAGCCGAGAAAAACATCATCAGTGGCTCGGATAACGGCGACGTGGACAAGACCCGCTACACCGCCGGTTTCGGTGTGAGCTGGTAAACAATGTGGCGAGCGATGCACACCGTGTGCATCGTTCTGCCAGGATGCGTTGACTAGATTCTCATCGCGCCGTCCAGCTCCAGTATGCGGCCACTGAAATAATCGTTTTCAAGAATGTAAGCCACCGAGTGGGCGATTTCGTCGGGCTTGCCCATACGCTTGAGCGGGATGGCCGAGGTCATTTTCTCAAGTGCTTCGGGGCGCATGCTGCCGGTCATTTCGGTTTCAATGAACCCAGGTGCCACGCCCGCCACGCGGATTCCGTAGCGTGCCAGTTCCCTTGCCCAGGTAACGGTCGCGGCGGCAACGCCGGCCTTGGCTGCCGAGTAGTTGGTTTGTCCGATATTCCCCGCCCGTGAAATCGACGAGATATTGATGATCGCGCCCTGACTCTTCTGCTCGATCATTTTCGCCGCCACCTCGCGCGTGCAGAGGAATACGCCGGTCAGATTGACGTCAATCACCGATTGCCATTGCGCCAGGCTCAGTTTGGTCATCACGCCATCCTTGACCTTGACCAGCAGGCCGTCACGCAAAATACCGGCGTTGTTGACCAGGCCATGAATGGCCCCGAAATCCTCGGCGACCTTATTGACCGTGTCGACGACCTGTTCTTCATTGGCGACATTGCATAGATAGGCGCGAGCCTTGACCCCGAGAGCCTCACAGGCTACGACGGCCTGATCAAGTTTGTCCTGATTCAGGTCCAGCAGTGCCAGGTTCATGCATAGGAATTTCA
>NZ_LJQT01000030.1:0-28254 GCF_001400515.1 Pseudomonas meliae
GCATGCCCACGCGGAGCATGGGCACGATAGTGTTATCCCTGACGACGCTCGTTCCTCACGCCCCAGCGTGGGATTGCAGTTCATGACGCTCTGCGTCGTCAGAGGAGGCGGAGCGTCCGGACCGGTATGCCTACGCGGAGCATGGGCGCGATAGTGTTAGCCGGGCCGCCTGCTGGTGCAATGGTGGTTCAACTCACCCTGAATTTCCCCACCAGTGTCTGCAAGTGAGTTCCCAGTCTGGCGAGTTCGACGCTGGAGGCTGCGGTTTGCTCGCTGGCGGCGGCGGTCTGTTCGGAGATGTCGCGTACGCTGATGACGTTACGGTTGATCTGTTCGGCGACTACGCTCTGTTCCTCGCTGGCGGTAGCGATCTGTTCGTTCATGTGCTGGATCGTCGCCACGGTGCGGGTGATCTGCTCCAGTGCGCCACCCGCGCGACGGCTCAGCTCAACCGTGTTGTCGGTCAGGGTGCGGCTGTTATCCAGGGTGGTTGCGACTTGTTGGGTGCCGGTTTGCAGGGCGGCGATCAGCTCTTCGATTTCCTCGGTGGACTTTTGCGTGCGTTGCGCCAGACCACGGACTTCATCGGCAACCACCGCGAAGCCGCGCCCGGCCTCTCCCGCGCGGGCTGCCTCGATGGCCGCATTGAGGGCCAACAGGTTGGTCTGCTGTGAAACAGACTTGATCACATCCAGAACGCCAACGATCTTGTTGCTTTCCTGCTTGAGCGCGCTCATCGACTGCGTGGAGTTCAGCACCTCGAGAGCCAGCTGCTCGATCTGACTGATCGCCTGCCCGACCACTTCATCGCCACTGCGCGCCTGTTGATCCGCCTGAGCGGCCGCCTGCGACGCTTCCTGCGCATTGCGCGCGACTTTCCTGCACGGTTGCGGCCATTTCATTCATGGCCGTGGCCACCTGATCGGTTTCGTCTTTCTGACTGGTGACCCCGATGCAGGTCTGCCTGGTCACTGCTGACAACTGCTCGGCTGCGCTGGCGATCTGCGATACGCCCTCGCTGATGCCGCCAACCAGTTCGCGCAGGCTGATGGTCATGGTCTGCATGCTGCGTTGCAACTGACCCATTTCGTCACGGCGTGTAACCGATATGTCCCGACTCAGGTCGCCCTGGGCGATGCGTGCTGCGGCCCCCAGAGTCTGCTGCAACGGCACGGTGATCTGCCGGGTCATGATCCAGGCGGCAAGCAATCCGATCAGCAATGCCAGGCCTGCAACACTGCTCAGCATGGCGCTGGAGTTGGCCGCCTCGCTGTCACGCTGGGCAGTCTGCAGGCGGTTCAGCGCCGCGACGGAGTCCAGCAGCGTTTCGCCAAGACCTTCCATGATTTCCTGATCCGCTTCGGCCTTGGTCTGTATCTGCTTGAACTCGCCAAGCCGTTCCCGATAACTCTGCAAGGCGGCGGTCGCCGGGGTCAGGCCCTGAAGGCTTTCATTGCCCTGATCCTGAGCGATCTGCCCGATCTCCTTGAGCGCTTCGTCGATGGCCGCAATGGCCGCGTGCTCATCCGCGTCGCGGGTGGTGAAGGTATACGCCTGCACCTGATAACGAGCGGTCTGCACCTGCTGCCTCAGTTGGGAAATGTTGGTGAACTCCTCCATCCGCTCGCTGCTGTCCTGTTCCTGGCTGACGCTTTTGAGTACCTCTACCTCAACCTGCGCGATGGCCTGCAAGGCCTGTTCGGACGTCTGCTCCAGGCGCGCGCGTATCTGGTTGCGGGTTTGTCGGTTGGTGCGAACGTCCGCGAAGGTCTTTTCCAGCCTGTTCAGCATCTCGAACTGGCCGTTTAGCAGCTTGATGGTTGCCTCCTCCTCACTCTGTGTGTGCAGCAGGGTGAGTTGGGCTTTCATTTCATTGAGCTTTTCTGTGACCAGCGCGGTGCTCTCCGGCGTTTTTTCGACGCGGTCGGTGATTCGCTCGGCGCGTAGGTCTTTGGTCAGACCGTTGAGCTGGGCGATGTCCGAGAGCGACTCCGAGCGGTCGATCATGGTGTACAGGCCATGCCAGCCGGTCAGTGTGATGATCAGCGTCAATAGCAGCACCAGGCCGAAACCCAGGGACAGCTTGAATCTGACGTTCATGTTGCCGAGCGCTTGATTGATCAGTCGGAACATTGGAATCTCCTGCAATGAGCGAACAAAAGCACGTTCCGAACCCGTCGGGACGTGCGTTGTGAGCGCATCGGCGTGGTGACTCATTGCGTGACCTGAGAAGGTCGTAGGAGATTTCCGAGTACGAAGGAGGGGTGAACGCTGTCACATTTTGTTGGGGAAAATGGCCCGCGCCGAGTGCGGGCGCGGGCTGTGTGCTGACAGGTCAGACGGTGAAGCGGCTCACCAGCACCTGAAGGTGGTTGCCCAGTCTTGCGAGTTCTACGCTGGAAGCTGCGGTTTCTTCACTGGCCGCCGATGTCTGCTCGGATACGTCGCGGACGTTGATGATGCTGCGGTTGATCTCTTCGGCGGTGGCGCTCTGTTCTTCGGCGGCGGCGGCGATCTGCTGATTCATCGCCTGGATCGCCGAGACGGTTTTGGTGATGCTTTCCAGCGATCCTCCGGCCCGACGTGTCAGTTCCACGCTACTGGTGCTCAGCTCGCGACTGCTGTCCATGACCGTTGTGGCCTGCTGTGTGCCGCTTTGCAGGCCGGCAATCAGTGCTTCGATCTCTTCGGTGGATTTCTGCGTGCGCTGCGCCAGACTGCGCACCTCATCGGCAACCACAGCAAAGCCCCGACCGGCCTCACCGGCGCGGGCTGCCTCGATAGCGGCGTTCAAGGCCAGCAGGTTGGTCTGTTCGGCGACCGATTTGATGACGTCCAGCACGCTGCCGATCTTGTCGCTTTCCTGTTTCAGCGCGCCCATCGCTTCGCTGGAGTTGCCCACCGCGGAGGCAAGACGTTCGATTTGCGCAATTGCCTCGTTGACCACTCGTTCGCCATCACGGGCCTGACGGTCTGCCGCCACTGCTGCTTCCGAGGCTTCCTCGGCGTTGCGCGCAACCTCCTGAACCGTTGCCGTCATTTCATGCATGGCGGTGGCGACCTGATCGGTTTCGACCTTCTGGCTGTTGACTCCGGCGCTGGTCTGCTCGGTGACCGCTGACAGCTCTTCCGCCGCGCTGGCGATCTGGGTGACGCCATCGCGAATCCCGCCTACCAGCTCACGCAGGCTCACCGTCATACGTTGAATCGTGGCCTGCAGTTTGCCCAGTTCGTCCTTGCGATCAACCTTGAGGTTGCGACTCAGGTCGCCCGAGGCCACCCGCTCCACTACTTCGAGGGTCTCCTGCAACGGGGTGGTGATCTGGCGAGTGATGACCCACGCCGCGAGAATGCTCAGCATCAGCGCCAACGCCGTAGCGGCAGCGATCATCGTGACCGACTTGGCGCTGTCTGCGTCACGGCTCTTGTTCTGCCGGATGATCAGGTCGTTGCTGGTGTCGAGCATGCTGACGCCCAACGTGGTCATTTTATCCAGTGCGGCCTTGGAGGCGGCCTGGGCATCGCGGTAGCGGCCCACAGCCGCGCGGTAGCCATTGAGCCCGGCGATGGCCTGTTGCAGCATGGGCGAATAAGTGGAAGAAATGTCGCCAGCCAGCGTGTTGATCCCGGTCACCGCGTCATCGATGGCCTTATTGGCGTCTTTTTCGAAATCGGGACGGCCGCTGTAGGTGTAACCACGTACCTGAAAACGCGCCTGCTGAATCAGCTTGCTGACGCCGACGATGCCATTGAAGGCCAGGATGTTATCTTCCTTGAGCAGTTCGGCTTCGATCCTGTCGGCCTGATCCACCGCCTTGTCGGCGTTTTCGCCCATCTGGCTGCGGCTCGCTTCGCGGGTTTCGATTGCCTTGCTCATGTCCTCAAACGACTGGCGATAGTCGCGGGTGGCTTGAGTCTGGGCATCCAGCAATTGCAGGTTCTCGGGGGATCGCAGCAGGTTCCTGGCGCTTTGCAGCGCGGCGTCCAGTTGATCGAGCGTACTTCTGACCTGCGCTGCGGTCTCTGCGTTGTACAGCGCCTCGTAGCTCATACGGTTGATGCGCAACTGAAGGGTCAGCTCATTGACCTGCGCAATCGCAGTAACACGGTCCCCTCGATCGATCAGAGCCTGATTGCTGAACCAGCCGGTGGCCGAAATCATCAGCGTCATCAACAGCACCAGGCCAAAGCCGATCGCCAATTTCAGGCTGACACTCGCATTGGCGAGGCTTTTGGATAACCCACGAGACATGATCACTCCTTGACGTCTTTTGCTCTAAGTATGCAATTGCATCGGCCAGTTATCGGTTAACTGAAGCGATTGAGTCGACACTGACAGCTTAGAACAAGCGGGCGAGAAGGGCCGTTACAGCGGTTTCGACGCGCAGGATACGTTCGCCCAATTGCACAGGCTGCAAACCCGACTGACGCAACAGATCGATTTCGTAGGGTATCCAGCCCCCTTCAGGGCCGATGGCCAGCGTGACTTGCTCTGTGACCGCACGAGGGCAGGCGGGGAAATCACCGGGATGGCCAACCAGGCCCAGTGTGTCGAGCGCGATCTGTGGCAAGCGATCTTCAACGAAAGGCTTGAAGCGCTTTTCGATCACAATCTCAGGCAGCACCGAATCGCGCGCCTGTTCCAGGCCCAGAATCAGTTGCTCGCGGATGGCTTCAGGCTCTAGAAACGGCGTCTGCCAGAAGCTTTTTTCTACCCGGTAGCTGTTCAGCAGGATGACTTTCGGCACGCCCATGGTCGCGACGGTCTGAAACACCCGGCGTAACATCTTGGGGCGTGGCAACGCCAGCAGCAGGGTAAGCGGCAGTTTTGTCGGCGGAGCACTCTGCAGTTCGACACGCAGCTCTGCCTCATGGGGTTCAAGGCGCAGCAGTTCGGCATTGCCCAGCAGGCCATTAATGCGGCCGACGCGCAGACTGTCGCCGACCTCTGCACGATGCACCTCCTGCATGTGCTTCAGACGGCGGTCACGCAGGACCACCCGGTCAGCCGCAATGAAATCGGCTTCCTCAAGCAACAGCAGGTTCACGGTGTGGTCGCGGGCGGCTGATCCTGCTTGTCAGCGTCCTCGGCCTGATCGTCCGGATGTTCACCACGCTTCTTGATCATCGAACTGCACAGCACGCCCAGCTCGAACAGCAGCCACATCGGTACTGCCAGCAGCGTCTGCGAGAAGATGTCCGGCGGCGTCAGGATCATGCCGACCACGAAGCAGCCGATGATCACGTAAGGACGGATCTTCTTCAGGTACTTGACGTCGACAATACCGATCCACACCAGCAGCACCACGGCCACCGGGATTTCGAAGGCCACGCCAAAGGCGAAGAACAACGTCATCACGAAGTCCAGATAACTGGCGATGTCGGTCATCATCGACACGCCTTCCGGTGTAACGCTGGCGAAGAAGTGGAAAATCAGGGGGAAGACCAAAAAGTACGCGAAGGCCATGCCTGCGTAGAACAGGATGATGCTCGACACCAGCAGTGGCACTGCAACGCGCTTCTCGTGCTTATACAAGCCCGGCGCGATAAAGCCCCAGATCTGGTGCAGGATGACCGGCATGGACAGAAACAGCGCGACCATCATGGTCAGCTTGAACGGCGTGATGAACGGCGAGGCCACGTCGGTGGCGATCATTGTCGCGCCTTCAGGCAGATAGACGCGCAGCGGCGCCGAGACCAATGTGTAGATCTTCTGCGTGAAGTAGAACAGACCGGCAAAAATCAGGAACACTGCCGCAACACAACGCAACAGACGTGTACGCAACTCGGTGAGGTGCGAGATCAGCGGCATTTGCTGATCGTTTTCCGGGGTATCAGCGCTCATGGGGCTCGCGGTGGCAATGACGAATCGTGGACGGGAGGCGTCGGGACCGGTGTATCGGCATCGACTGGCTTCGCGGTTTTCTCCAGCGATAGCGCGGGTTTTGGTGCCGCAGGCTCCGCTGGGCCGAGGGTGTTGTGACCGGTGTTGGCGGCGTCGGGCTGCACCGAGGCCGGCTGCGGGCTAACCGGCTCGTAGGTGGTCTCGGGGTGCTGATTCTGCGCGAACATTTTGCGCGCTTCGTCTTCCAGCGAAATAATGTGCTCGTTGTGCAGCTGCCGACGAATTTCGTCGGCCCCGATTTCACGTTCAACTTCCTGTTTGATCGCATTGAAGCTGCGCTTCAACCGGCCGATCCATAAGCCTGCGGTGCGTGCCGCACCCGGCAGGCGCTCTGGGCCCAGTACCAGCAAGGCAACCAGGCCGACAAGCAGCAGTTCAGAGAAGCTGATACCGAACATGGGCTTAAACCTGGTCTTTGCGGATCGGCTCGTCGACTTTGTGCGCCTGCGCGTCGATGGTATGCGGCTGATTCAATGGCGAACCCTGAGGGGCAGCCTGTGCCTGCTGTGGCTGAGGTGCAGGCTGTTCTGCTGGCTTGTCATCGTCATTCATCGCCTTGCGAAAGTCCTTGATCGATTCGCCGACGTCGCTGCCCAGACCCTTGAGTTTCTTGGTCCCGAAAACCAGTACCACGACGATCAGGATGACGATCCAGTGTTTCCAGTCAAAAATACCCATGAAACAGTCCTCGTAAAAGATTTCAAGCTTGAAAGGGGTGAGCGTTATTCTGCCGTGCGAGCGGCTTTTTCCGCGTGGCCGGACAGGCCGAATCGGCGGTCCAGTTCATCGAGCACGGCTTGTGGGTGCTGACCCAGCGCCGCGAGCATCACCATGCTATGAAACCACAGGTCAGCGGTTTCATAGATCACGTCGCTGCAATCTCCGCTGACTGCAGCGTCCTTGGCAGCGATGATGGTCTCGATCGATTCTTCACCGAGCTTTTCCAGAATCTTGTTCAGGCCCTTGTGATACAGGCTGGCGACGTAGGAACTGTCGGCAGCGGCGTCCTTGCGTGATTCCAGCACCTCGGCCAGACGGGACAACGTATCAGTCATGTTCAGTGGCCTGCTGAATAAATAGCGTCAGGATCTTTCAAAACCGGGTCGACGGTCTTCCAGCCTGAGTTTTCGTACACTCGGTAAAAGCAACTTTCGCGGCCGGTGTGGCACGCGATACCGCCGATCTGCTCGACCATCAGGATAATGACATCGGCATCACAGTCCAGGCGCAGTTCGTGCAGCTTTTGCACATGACCTGATTCTTCACCTTTACGCCAGAGTTTGCCACGCGAACGCGACCAATAGATGGCACGATTCTCCGACGCCGTCAGGCTCAGGGCTTCGCGGTTCATCCAGGCCATCATCAATACTCGACCGGTCTTGTGATCCTGAGCGATTGCAGGCACCAGACCGTCGCTGTTCCAGTGGATCTCGTCCAGCCAGTCTTTCATATCTACTCCGGCAGCCGGCTTTCATGCCCGGCGGATTGAACAGTGTGCCAGCGCCATACGCTGCTGGCTATCGGCGAACGATCAGATACAGCCCGGCAATCAGCATGATCGCCGCTGGCCAGGCGGTGAGCGTCAGTAGTTGCGTAGCTGCCTCGCTCATCACCCAGCCCTGTATCGCGCCACCTACCAGCAACGCTGCACCGATAAGCCGCAGGACCGGCTCGTCCTTGCGCTCGTGCCAGGGACGTGGCGGATCCGAAGCGTGCGGGCGAGACATGCGCTCCAGTAAATCGCGGGTCATGCCCGCTATATGCGGCAGTTGCTCGACCTGTGACTGCAGATTGCCAAACAGGGTTTTCGGGCTGACCCGTTCACGCATCCAGCGCTCCAGATAAGGCTGCGCGGTGCTCCACAGGTCCAGATCAGGGTACAACTGACGACCCAGCCCCTCGATATTGAGCAGGGTCTTTTGCAGCAGAACCAATTGCGGCTGGACTTCCATATTGAAGCGGCGCGCGGTTTGAAACAGGCGCATCAGCACCTGACCAAAGGAAATATCCTTGAGCGGCTTCTCGAAAATCGGCTCGCAGACCGTGCGGATTGCAGCTTCGAATTCATTGAGCTTGGTTTCTGCCGGCACCCAGCCCGAATCAATGTGCAGCTGCGCAACCCGACGATAATCACGCTTGAAGAAGGCAAACAGGTTACGGGCCAGATAATCCTGATCTTCCGGCGTCAGGCTGCCGACGATGCCGCAGTCGATGGCAATGTATTTCGGGCTCCACGGGTTGACCGTGCTGACGAAAATATTGCCGGGGTGCATGTCGGCGTGGAAGAAACTGTCGCGAAATATCTGGGTGAAGAAGATTTCCACGCCGCGCTCGGCCAGCAGTTTCATGTCGGTACGCTGGTCGGCCAGCCCGGCCATATCGGTGACCTGCAGGCCGTAGATACGCTCCATGACCAGCACTTTGGGCCGGCACCAGTCCCAGTAGACTTGTGGTACGTAGAGCAGGTCCGAGCCTTCGAAGTTGCGACGCAACTGGCTGGAGTTGGCGGCTTCACGCAGCAGGTCCAGCTCGTCGTAGATGGTTTTTTCGTAATCCATCACCACCTGCACCGGGTGCAGCAGGCGTGCATCGGCTGACACGCGCTCGGCCATGCGGGCAAGGATGAACAGCCACGCGAGGTCCTGGCCAATAACCGGCTTGAGGCCTGGGCGTACCACTTTCACCACGACTTCTTCGCCGGTCTTCAAACAGGCGGCATGCACCTGGGCGACCGAAGCAGATGCCAGCGGGGTTTCGTCGAAGCGACTGAAGACGTCGCAGATACGTGCGCCCAGTTGTTCTTCGATGAGATTGATGGCCACCTGCTGGTCGAACGGCGGCACGCGGTCCTGCAGCAGCATCAGTTCGTCGGCGATGTCTTCGGGCAGCAGGTCGCGCCGGGTAGACAGCAGTTGCCCGAACTTGATGAAAATCGGCCCCAGGTCCTGCAATGCCAGACGAAAGCGTACACCACGGCTCAGCTCGGATTTACGCCGCGGCAGCCAGCGCCAGGGCAGCACGAAACGCACCGCGAGCATCCACCAGGGCAGGGGCAGGGCGAACAACAGGTCATCAAGGCGATAGCGGATAACGACACGTTGAATGCGAAACAAACGGCGGACGGCAAGCAGCTTCATGCGTTATCGCTGGTATTGAGGGAGTGGGCGAGGCGGGCAAAGCGCGCCTCGAGACGGTCCAGATCGAGTTTGATCTGATCGAGTTCGGCGAATCGTGCTTCAGCTTCGTGCTTACCCACCAGCGTACGCGATTCTTCGCTGAGGTAGTCGGCAACGTTCTGGCTGAGGCTGGTGAAACTTTCACGTGTCCAGCGTCCACTGTTGCGCAGTCGGCTGCTGAACAACTGACTGGCCACCGGGCCGACCCAGTTGGACAGTTCGTGTTCCCAGTCCAGTTCCAGATCCTGAAGAATGCCGACCAGTTCCAGCAGTACGCCACTGTCACCGTCCAGCTCGACGTCGGGGCCATGCAGCACAGCGGTCTTGTCCGTGCTCAGGGCCAGACGCAGCAGGCTGGAGGCTGGGGCACGCAAGGTGCAGTCGGCGTCGGCAGCCCAGTCTGCGGCCAGCAGCAGACCTTCGTCACTGGGCAGGATAAAGATTTTCAGGGACGGATCGCGACAGTCCAAGGCAATGACATGCCCGGACAAGCGCGCCATACGCGGTAGCGCGGTGCTGTCCAGGCGCAACACGCGATTGATGCCGTGCTCGATACTGGCGAGCAGCCCCCGAAGCAACATCAGGGTTTGATACCGCGATGCAAGGCCACGACGCCCGCCGTCATGTTGTGGTAGGTCACGCGGTCAAAACCGGCTTCCACCATCATCGACTTGAGGGTTTCCTGGTTGGGGTGCATGCGGATCGATTCGGCCAGATAGCGATAGCTTTCCGAGTCATTGGTGACCAGCTTGCCCATCAGCGGCATGAACGCGAACGAGTAGGCGTCATAGGCCTTGGACATGAGCTTGTTGGTCGGCTTGGAAAACTCCAGCACCAGCAGGCGTCCACCGGGCTTGAGCACGCGCAGCATGGAACGCAGAGCGTCTTCCTTGTGCGTCACGTTGCGCAGACCGAAGGCGATGGTCACGCAGTCGAAATGGTTGTCCGGGAAGGGCAGTTTCTCGGCGTCGGCCTGGACAAACTCGACGTTGCCCGACACGCCAAGGTCCAGCAGGCGGTCACGGCCGACCTTGAGCATGGAGGCGTTGATGTCTGCCAGCACGACCTGCCCGGTCGGACCGACCAGATTAGAGAACTTGCGAGTCAGATCGCCCGTGCCGCCCGCAATGTCGAGCACACGATTGCCGGTACGGACGCCCGAAAGCTCGATTGCAAAACGCTTCCACAGACGATGCATGCCACCGGACAGCAGGTCGTTCATCAGGTCGTACTTGGCTGCAACCGAATGGAAAACCTCAGCGACTTTTTCTGCCTTCTGGCTTTCCGGTACATTTTTGTAACCGAAGTGAGTCGTAGGTTCGGCATCGCTGCCTTTGCGCTGATCGTTCATATCGCTTCACCGGAATAGAGTGCGGGTCATTCTAATCGCCAGGGCCGGCTTTGTCTTGACAAGGCTCACCGGCAACGCTTTCTTGGATGCAGGAGGCTGTATATAGTTGCGCCGCATTTCATCTGATCATCAAGGAAGCCTGCATGGCCAAGATAACCGTTGAACGCCCGCACGCACTGGGCCGGGAAAAGGCTCGCGAGAGGGCCGAGCAACTGGTCGAGAAGCTTTCCGACAAATACGGACTGGCCCACGAATGGGCAGGCGATACCGTAAAACTGGAAGGCAAGGGGGCCAAGGGCAAGGTTGAAGTCGAAGACGCGTTGATCCGTATCAACATCGAGCTGAACTTCATCCTGTCGGCCATGAGCGGCTCCATCAAGACTGAAGTCGAGCGCGTCCTGGATAAAGCACTGGCCGCCTGAGCATTCGCCCTAGGGTGAGCATTCTAATTTTTCTCCGTAACGTTGTGCTTATGCCCATAGCTGGGCGGTTCCTTCAACTTTCGAGCATGAGGTGCACCATGGCCAGAGCGAACACGAAGAAAAACATCCAAGACCAGCAATCCTCCACGCTTTCCGACGTCAGGCTGTATGCCCGCAAGATCTGGCTGGCCGGTCTGGGGGCCTATTCCAGGGTCAACGAGGAAGGCACACAGTACGTCAGGGACTTGATCAGGACTGGCGAGCAGGCCGAAAAGGAAGTCGTCAAAACGGTCGATGAAAAGCGTCTTGCGGCCAACAGCGAAATCGACTCGATCAAGGGCGAAGTGTCTTACGCCAAAGGTCGTGTCGAGGCGCAACTCGGCAGAATCGAGAGTGCTTTCGACCGTCGCGTCGCAAAAGCCTTGAACCGCATCGCAATCCCGTCTAAACATGATGTTGACACGCTCTCTGCCAAGCTCGACGAGCTGACGGCATTGCTTGAACGTGTCGTGCCTAAAAAGCTTGAACGCTCCGGGTCGAAACGATTCGAACGTTCAGAGTCTGGACAATAAGGAGAGCAGGATGGCTGGCAAGAAAAAAACCGACAAAGACGGCAGCTCATGGATTGGTGAGGTCGAGAAATACTCTCGCCAGATCTGGCTGGCGGGCCTGGGCGCTTATTCCAAGATAAGCAATGACGGCAGCAAGCTTTTCGAGACACTGGTCAAAGACGGCGAGAAAGCCGAGAAGCAGACCAAGGTCGAGGCGCAGAAGCAGTTGGATGAGGTCAAGGACACCGCCAAGACCGCGAAATCGCGGGTCGGTGATGTGAAAGACCTTGCGGTGGGTAAATGGAATGAGCTGGAAGGGGCCTTCGACAAGCGCCTGAACAGTGCCATTTCGCGTTTGGGCGTGCCGAGCCGCAATGAAGTTCAGGCGCTGCACAGCAAGGTCGACCAACTGACCCGGCAGATCGAGCTGTTGACGGGTGAGAAAGCCAAACCGGTCGCTTCGCGTGCTGCTGCGGCTAAACCTGCACCGAAAACTGCGGCAAAACCTTTGGTCAAGGCTGCGGCTAAAACCGTCGCCAAAACAGCGGATAAAACGGCGCAGAAAACCGCAGCGGCCAAGCCAGCAGTCAAGAAAGCTGCGGCCAAACCGGTCGATGCAGCCAGCAAGGCCGCTGCTGTCACCGCCAGCAAGGCCAAGACGGTTGCCAAACCGGCCGCGGCGAAGAAACCAGCAGCCAGAAAACCGGCTGCCAAGCCTGCCGCCAAGCCCGCTGCATCGGCGGCTCCGGCAACCGGTTCGGCCCCCGCTGCATCAGCACCGAGCGCAGCACCGGCAACACCCGCCAGCCAGTCCTGACAGACAGCTGCAACATCGAAGCCCGGCCTGCCAAGCAGTCCGGGCTTTTTTGATATCCCGAACACCGCCTGTGCCAATGCTTCTGGCCGGAGGCCGTGGGAGCGAACTTGTTCGCGAAGGGGCCTGCACATTCCGCGAATATGTATCGCCTGAACCACCGACTTCGCGAACAAGCTCGCTCCCACAAGGGGTTGCGTTCAGCCAGCCGATGCGTTTTCTTATCGTGCCCAGGTTTACCTACCCAGATACTCCATCGCCAACTGTTCGGCAGCCTGCCTCGAGGTGGGCAGCAGGTGTGGGGTCACGAGCATCATGATCTGGTAGACCACCACCCGCACATCACCCTCGCGGCCCAGAATGCGTTGGTAATCCAGCGAAAACAGCAGGTTCATGGTGATCTGTTCCACAAGTTGCCCCAACGCTTGGGTTTCGCTGACCAGTTGCCCCCGCGATTTCAAACGGGCCAGCAGTGACGCGAGAGTTTTCTTGATCGAGTTGAGCAGGTTGCGAATGCCGCGGGCCAGCTTTGGCAACCTTCCGGCGAGGTTGGACAGGTCTTGAAACAGGAAACGATAGTGCGATAACCGCTCGACAATCAGGTGCAGAAACATCCAGTAGTCTTCGGCCTCAAGCCTGGCATCCGAAGGCGGATCGAGCAGGGGTGCCAGCTCTGCCTGGAACCGCTCGAAAAGACTCAGAATCAACGGCTCCTTGCCATGAAAGTGGTAATACAGATTGCCGGGGCTGATACCCATTTCATTGGCAATTTCCAGCGTAGAAACGTTCGGCTCGCCCTGCTGGTTGAACAACGTCAAGGCACATTCAAGGATACGGTCGCGGGTTTTCATCCAGTCTTCTTGTTCAAGAGTCAAAGGGCCGGCTTTGCCTGATCGGGCAGGGCGCAATCCAGCGTTTCAGCGCACATGCACATAAGTCCCGGGCGCAGCCTCCATTGGCGGGTAAGTGGCGTTGCCCATCTCCGTCCTGGTGTCGTGCTCGGCCCCGGAATGCTCCTGAATCCACTTCAACCAGTTCGGCCACCAGCTGCCATCATGATGCTGCGCGTCGTAGTACCAGGCGCGCGGGTCGCTGCTCAGCTTGCTGTTCTCGACATAGTTGGCTTTCGGGTTGCCCGGCGGGTTGAGAATGCTCTGCACATGGCCGCTGTTGGACAGCACGAAGCGCCGCTCGCCGCCCAATAGCAGCGTAGAGCGGTACACCGCGTCCCATGGCGTGATGTGGTCGTTGATGCCAGCGATGCTGAAACTGTCCACCGTGACTTTCTGCAGGTCGATGGGGGGCCCGCAGACCTCCAGACCACCCGGATGGCTGAGCGGGTTGTGCTTGAAGAAGTCCAGCAGATCGCCGTGCAACGCAGCGGGTAGGCGTGTGGTGTCGTTGTTCCAGTAAAGAATGTCGAACGGCGGTGGCGATTTGCCCAGCAGGTAATTGTTGATCCAGTAAGTCCAGATCAGGTCATTGGGGCGCATCCAGGAAAACACCCGATTCATCTCGCTGCCCTCCAGCACGCCGCGCTGATAGGAGCGGCGCTTTGCAGCTTCAAGCGTTTGCTCGTCGATAAACAGCGTGGCGGGGCTTTCGATCTGGCTGTCCAGCAGGCTGACCATATAGGTTGCGCTGGCCACGCGGCGTGTCTGTCGCTTGGCCTGCAAGTGACCCAGCAACGCGGCAACGGTCAGACCGCCCGCGCAGGCGCCCACCAGATTGACCTCGCGTGCTGCGCTAATCGCCCGGCAGATATTCATCGCCTGCTCGGTCGCTTCGACATAACTGGACAGCCCCCACTCCCGATGGCGGATATCCGGGTTGCGCCAGCTGATGACAAAGGTCTGCAGGCCGTTCTTGAGGGCATATTGCACAAAGCTGTTGGTTGGGCTGAGGTCGAAGATGTAGAACTTGTTGATCTGCGGCGGCACGATCAGGACCGGTCGGCTGAACTGCTTTTCGCTCATCGGTCGATACTGGATCAGCTCGAACATTTCGTTGCGAAACACCACCGCACCGGGCGTGGTCGCTACGGTTCGGCCTACCTCAAAAGCGTCTTTGGTGGTCTGGCTGGGTAGCCCGCTGTTGTGCAACAGATCATCGGCCATGTGGCTCAGGCCCTTGATCAGGCTGGTACCACCCGAGTTGAACAGCTCTTTGACGGCCTGCGGGTTGAGCAGCGTAATTGGAAGGGGCCAGCGCATCGTTGATCAGTGTGAACAGAAAGTGCGCGCGCGCCCGGTCTTCTGTGGACATATCGCTGTCATCGATCCACTGTCTGACCTGATGCTGGCAACTGAGATACACCTGCAGGCCCCGGCGATAAAGCGGGTTGAGGCTCCAGGTCGGGTCGGCGAAGCGGGGGTCTTTGGGGTTGTGCGGATAGGGTGTTTCGCCCAGCACCACCACTCGTCCCAACTGCTTGCCCAGCGCCAGCGCGTGGCGAGCGCTGCGAACCGGGTGCCGTAAACCCTGGGATGCGACGTTACGCAAGGTAGAAAACAGGTCTCGCCCGCGCAGGCCGGTGATGGCGCTCTGCGCGTTGATGAGATTTGTGGGTGCAGCGCTGGCAACCTTTGCCGATTTTTCTTGCATGAGGGCAACACTCCTTCGTCAGGCAACTCATGAGTTGACGCCAGTCCGCTTGCGAAGGGGCTGGCGTCGTTCTGCGCGGTCGAAACTCCAGTGTGTTGCGCAGTGGGTGACGCTGTTTCTCTCGGGCTGTTCACATTAACGGGCGTGCTGGCGCTATCAGCGCGTTCTGGGCGGCGTTGGCTGCGGGTGCATGACTGCGCGCTGCCGTTCCTGTTGCAGAAAACCCATGATGATCGGTGCCACGGCTTCGGCACGCGTGATCAGGAACAAATGCCCGTCATCGATGATGTGTAGCTGGGCATTGGGTATTCGCCAGGCCAACAGGCGCATATTCACCAGCGGAATCAGCGGGTCGTCATCACCGGCCAGAACCAGGGTCGGCTGGTGAACCTTGTGCAGCCAGTGAATGCTGGTCCAGCCCATGCCCGCGAACAATTGCCAGTAATAGCCCAGCTTGCCGGACGAGCGCACCTTGGCAGCATGATTGGCCGCCAGATTGGGGTCACGTCGAAACGCCCCGCCATAGATCTCCGGCGCGATACGGATCACATGCGACGGCTGAATGTAGCGACGCGGGCTGGCCATCAACCACAGCACCCGAGGCTTGCCCGGCACCATCGCCATGCCTGCCGACGTGGCGGCCAGCACCAGTTTCTTGCAGCGCTCCGGGTAGTCATGAGCGAACTGCTGGGCCAGCGCCCCGCCCCACGAAACACCGATCGCATTGACCTGCCCGTAGTTGAGGTAATCGAGCATGCGCGCTGCGAGCTTGGCCAGCCCCGGAAAGCGATAAGGCCGATTGGGTGTCGACGAACCACCGACCCCCGGCACATCGAACGCGATGACTTCCAGGTCCGGATCCAGTGCTTCGACAAACGGGAACACCAGCTCCAGGTTGGCCCCGATGCCGTTGAATATCAGCAGTGGTGTCAGGTGGCTCTTGCCTGGGCGCACGGCCGTACGAATTGTGTGTCCGTTCAGGTCGATGGAGCGAAAAACAAACGGTTGCGGCATGCGCTAAGCCCTGTTGATTTAACCGCCGGGAACGCACCCCGGTTTTTTTCAAGACTGACGGGTCTAACGCTCGTGAACATAGGTTCCAGGCGCTGCCTCGGCTGCCGGATAGGCTTTGTTGCCGAGCCCGGCAGGCGCCTTTTTCAACTTGCCCGAGCGCGTGGCCAGCCACTCTTGCCAGTGTAGCCACCAGGAATCGGTGTGCTTGGTCGCGTTTTCCTGCCAGGCCGCCGGGTCTGCTGGCAACTCGTCGTGAGTCATGTAACGCGACTTGGGGTTGCCCGGCGGGTTGAGGATGCTCTGGATATGGCCGCTGCTGGACAGTACAAACTCGGTCTTGCCACCAAACAGCCGTGCTGATTTGTAGCATGAGGCCCACGGCGTGATGTGGTCATTGGTGCCAGCCAGGCAGAACACGTCGGCCGTTACCTGCTTGAGGTCGATCGGCGTGCCGCAGACTTCCAGCGCGTTGGCGCGGGTCAGCGGGTTGTTTTTGAATATTTCGATCAGGTCGCCGTGAAAGGCGGCGGGCAGGCGTGTGGTGTCGTTGTTCCAGAACAGAATGTCGAAGACGGGCGGCTCGTTGCCCAGCAGGTAATTGTTGACCCAGTAATTCCAGATCAGGTCGTTAGGGCGCATCCAGGCAAAAACCTTGGCCATGTCACGACCTTCCAGCACGCCCGCCTGATAGGAGTGGCGCTTGGCGGTTTCCAAAGTCTGCTCGTCGACGAACAGCGCGACCTCGGTATCCAGCGTTGTATCGAGCACGCTGACCAGCAGGGTCATGGCGTTGACTTTCTTTTCGCCCAAGGCTGCGTAGTGGCCCAGCAGCGCCGTGCAGGTAATGCCGCCGGAGCAGGCACCCAGCATGTTGAGGTCTTTGCTGCCGGTGATCGCCAGCACCACATCGACCGCTTCCTTGAGCGCCTCGATATAGGTCGACAGCCCCCATTCGCGTTGCGCCTTGGTCGGGTTGCGCCAACTGATGATGAAGGTCTGCACGTTACTGCGCAGGCAGAAGCGCGCCAGGCTTTTTTCCGGGCTCAGGTCGAAGACATAGAATTTGTTGATCTGCGGTGGGATCACCAACAGCGGTCGCTCGTGAACCTGCTCGGTAATCGGTTTGTACTGGAGCAGTTCCAGTACGTCATTGCGAAACACCACGACCCCCTCAGTGGTGCCCAGGTTTTTGCCAACCTCAAACGCGTCCATGTTGACCTGGCTCGGCATTCCGCCGTTGTTCACCAGGTCCTTGGCCAAGTGCGACAGACCATCGAGCAGGCTTTTACCGCCGGTTTCAAAGAACCGTTTCACGGCGGCCGGGTTAGCGGCAGAGTTGGTCGGTGACATGGCCTCGGTCATGAGGTTGATCACAAAGTGCGCGCGACTGATGTCTTGCGGGGTGAGATCGCTGCCACCGATCCAGTCATGCAGTTCCTTGCGCCAGGCGAGGTAAGTCTGCAGGTAACGGCGATACAGCGGGTTCTGGCTCCAGGCCGGATCAGCGAAGCGGCGGTCATCCGGTGTTGGCTGCAAGGCAGATTTGCCGAAGATCACGTTGCCGAGTTCGACGCTCAGGTGTGCGACGTGCTTGATGCTGTGGATCGGCTGTTTGAAAGCCTGACGCAAAACCATCCGTGCAGTGCTCAGTAAATCCTTGCGCCGCAGGCCAACGACCGGGTTGAGGCCCAGGGTGTGCTCGGAAGCCTGGCGCTGCAGGTCATCGTCTTTCGCGTTACTCATCTACGACGCTCCATTGTCTTGATGCGAACACTGACATTCCTTGCCCGTGAACCAGTGACACAGGCGGTTAGCCAGCACTACTGCTCGTGTAACTCATGCCTTGCAGGCTGTTTCTCGCATCGACTTCGATGCAGGGAACTTGCCAAGGTTATTGGTTACGCGAGATTTCAAAAAATCGCAAGCAGCGTCAGCCACTCATTGGCCGCTGCGCGGAACATTGAAACAAAAACGATTAGAAAGCGCGTCCTAAAACGGCGAGCGGTGAGGCTGCACGGGTTTGAATTTCTGTGAGGATCGCGCGGGCGCGAGGAGTCAGAGCATCAGCTTGATGACTTGCTCGGAGGGATCGCGGGATTTGCCGGCTTTTTTCAGCTCTTGCAGATAGTCCTCCCACAGGGACTCCTGGCGTCTTGCCAGTTCGTACAGGTACTCCCAGGTGAACAGTCCTGAGTCGTGGCCATCATCAAAGGTCAATTTCAGTGCATATTGCCCAGCCGGCTCGACCTTGCTCAGACCGACGCCCAGTTTGCCGAATTGCAGGATCGGCCTGCCATGGCCCTGAACCTCGGCAGAAGGGGAATGCACCCGCAGAAATTCGGCGTGCAGATGATATTCCTCATCCGGCGCGTACCTCAGCGTCAGGGTTTTGGAAGCTTTGTGCAGCTGGATGGCGGTGGGGAGCATTGAAAGCAGCCTCAAGGAAGAGCAGCTACAAGCTACAGGCAGAAGCAAAAAAGCTGCAAGAGGAGAACCCTCTTGCAGCTTGTAGCTAACCGCTTGCAGCTTTAAAGGATATACCGCGAGAGGTCTTCGTTTTCGGCCAGATCGCCCAAGTGGCTGTTGACGTATTCTGCATCGATTTCAATCGGTGCTGCGTCAGGGCTGATAGCCAGATCGCCAGCGCTGAACGAGACTTCCTCAAGCAGACGCTCAAGCAGCGTGTGCAGGCGACGGGCACCGATGTTCTCGGTTTTCTCGTTGACCTGCCAGGCAATCTCGGCAAGACGCTTGATGCCTTCAGGCTTGAACTCGATCTTCAGGCCTTCGGTCTTGAGCAGCTCGCGATACTGTTCGGTCAACGACGCATGTGGCTCGCTGAGAATGCGTTCGAAGTCCTGCGGCGACAGCGCCTTGAGTTCAACGCGGATCGGCAGACGACCTTGCAGCTCGGGGACCAGATCACTTGGCTTGCTCAAATGGAACGCGCCAGATGCAATGAACAGGATGTGGTCAGTCTTGACCATGCCCAGTTTGGTATTCACGGTGCAGCCTTCGATCAGCGGCAGCAGGTCGCGCTGTACGCCTTCGCGGGACACATCGACACCGCCCGAATTACCGCGCTTGGCAACCTTGTCGATCTCGTCGATGAACACGATGCCGTGTTGCTCGACTGCTTCCAGCGCCTTGGCCTTCAGCTCTTCGTCATTGACCAGACGGCCCGCTTCTTCTTCGCGTACCAGCTTGAGCGCGTCCTTGACCTTGAGTTTGCGGCTCTTGGTCTTGCCTTTGCCCATGTTGGCAAACAGGCTCTGCAGCTGATTGGTCATTTCTTCCATGCCGGGTGGCGCGGAGATATCCACACCTACGGCTTCGTTGATCTCGATCTCGATTTCCTTGTCGTCCAGCTGGCCTTCGCGCAAACGCTTGCGGAACAGCTGACGAGTATTGGAATCGTTGCTCTGCGCCGGGTCTTCGTTGAAACCGACACGGGCAGGCGGCAGCAGGGCATCGAGAATACGGTCTTCGGCAGCATCTTCGGCGCGATGACGGACCTTGATGATCTCCTGTTCACGCAGAAGCTTGATCGCCGCATCGGCCAGATCGCGGATGATCGACTCTACATCGCGGCCTACGTAGCCCACTTCGGTGAACTTGGTCGCTTCAACCTTGATGAACGGCGCATTGGCAAGCTTGGCCAGGCGACGGGCGATTTCGGTCTTGCCGACACCGGTAGGGCCGATCATCAGAATGTTCTTGGGTGTCACTTCAACGCGCAGCTCTTCAGGCAGCTGCATGCGGCGCCAGCGATTGCGCAGGGCAATGGCGACGGCGCGCTTGGCATCGTCCTGGCCGATGATATGGCGGTTAAGTTCGTGGACGATTTCGCGGGGAGTCATGGACATGGTAATTCACGGTCCTCTGGTACGGTCAAGCCGAAGGGGCCGCAGACTGTGCGGCCCGGCAAGGGCTTAGCCGACGAGGTCCTGCTCCTCAATGGTGATGTTGTGGTTGGTGAACACGCAAATGTCGCCAGCGATATGCAACGAGGTCTCGGCGATTTCGCGTGCCGACAGGTCGGTCTTGAGCAGCAGGGCGCGTGCGGCGGCCTGAGCAAATGCGCCGCCGGAGCCCATGGCGATCAGGCCGTCCTCGGGCTCGACCACATCGCCGTTGCCGGTGATGATCAGCGAGGCGTCCTTGTTGGCGACGGCCAGCATTGCTTCAAGACGGCTCAGCGAGCGATCGGTACGCCAGTCCTTGGCCAGCTCGACAGCTGCACGAACCAGATGGCCCTGGTGTTTTTCCAGCTGGGCTTCAAAGCGTTCGAACAGCGTGAATGCATCGGCGGTTGCGCCAGCGAACCCGGCGATTACTTCACCGTGATAAAGACGGCGCACCTTCTTGGCGTTGCCTTTCATGACGGTGTTGCCCAGAGAAACCTGGCCGTCGCCAGCCATGACGACTTTACCGTGGCGGCGCACTGAAACGATGGTGGTCAAGGTAGAGTCTCCACACTGCGGGGCGAAAATGCCCTGATGCAAACTCATATGGGGGTGTGGGTGAGTATTTCAACCTTGGGGGTAAATCGGGGGGAAATGATCGTATGATTCTTGTCCCAACCCCTTAAGCGGACCGGACGATGCTTCGTTTGTCCGCGATCTCCCTGCTTTTGTGGGAGCGGACTTGTCCGCGACGGGCTGCGAAGCGGCCCCAGAATGGGCTGCCTCGGCTGCGCCTGATAAACCGATGCGGCTGGTTTTGCTGCCGGTTCCCGGCAGATCGCGGACAAGTCCGCTTCTACGACGACCGGGCAGAAGCTCCGTTCTTCGTACTCATCGAAACATCGCGATGAGCACGGAAACAGAGGTGCTTTGACTAACGGCTTTGACGCTGTTGCAACAACAGGTTACTAAATCCACCGCTTGCCAGCTGTTTCTGGGCGGTGGTCAGTTGTTCGCGGTTGCTGAACGGGCCAACCAGTACGCGGTACCAGGTTTCATCTTTCACAGTGCCTGACTCGACGGTAGACGTCTGGCCCAGCAGGATGATCTGCGCGCGAACCTTCTCGGCGTCAGCCTGTTTGCGGAACGAGCCCGCCTGCAGGAAGAACGTCGTGACTGCTGCCGGCTTGGTCGTGGCAACCGGTGGCGCTGGCGGAGGCGTCAGGCCGCTGAGGGCTGCCTGGGCACGTGCCGTGTCGATCTTGGCTGCCTGCTCCGGCGAGACCGGTGCTGTCGGTGCCACAGGCGGCGGGGTCTTCTCCGGCACGGCTTCGTTCGGCACGATCACTTCCGATTCCGGCAGCAATGTGTAGAAGTCGTACTTCGGCTTGACCGGAGCCGTCGGGCTCGGTGGTGTTTTATTCGCCTCGGCGATCTTCGCGGCCTTGGCGTCCGCCTTGACCCGCTTGACGTCTTCGCCGCCCGGTTCAAGCTTCATCAGAAAGACCACGAACGCGCCCACGGTCAAGCCAATCGCCAGCCACAACCATCCTGGAATCGGCTTCTTCGCGGGTGCCTGATAACGGCTGGCGCCCCGCTTGGGTGCCGGTTTCTTCTTCGCAACTGCCAACTTACATACGCTCCAGAGTTTCCAGACCCAACAGGTCCAGGCCTTGCTTGAGGGTGCGGCCGGTCAGGGCAGCCAGACGCAGACGGCTCTGTTGCTGATCGGGATTTTCCGCACCAAGGATCGGGCAGTTTTCGTAAAAGCTCGAAAACAGACCCGCAAGGTCATACAGGTAAGCACAAAGTACGTGCGGTGTGCCTTTTTCTGCGACGTTATTCAGTGTTTCAGTGAACTGCGCCAGACGTGCAGCCAGTTCCTGCTCTTGCGGCGCTGCCAGGACAATCTGCCCCTTGCTGGCGTCGAACGGCGTGCCCAGCTTGCGGAATACACCGGCCACACGGGTGTAGGCGTAGAGCAGATAAGGCGCGGTATTGCCTTCGAAGCTCAGCATCTGATCGAAGTTGAAGCTGTAATCACTGGCGCGGTGCTTGGACAGGTCAGCGTATTTCACCGCGCTGATGCCCACGGCTTTGGCAATGCTGCGCAGCTCGGCCTCGGCGACTTCCGGGTTCTTTTCCTTCACCAGCGTGTAGGCACGTTCTTCGGCTTCATCGAGCAGGTCGATGAGTTTGACCGTGCCGCCGTCGCGGGTCTTGAACGGGCGGCCATCGGCGCCGTTCATGGTACCGAAACCCATGTGTTCCAGCTGCATGCCGTCGTGGACGAAACCGGCGCGGCGAGCGACTTCGAACACCTGCTGGAAGTGCAGGGCCTGACGCTGGTCGACGAAATACAGCACGCGGTCGGCCTTGAGCACCTTACTGCGGTAGCGGATGGCGGCCAGATCGGTGGTGGCGTACAGGTAGCCGCCACCGGCCTTCTGCACGATCACCGGCAGAGGCGTGTCATCGGCGGTACGGAATTCTTCGAGGAACACACATTGCGCGCCGTTGCTCTCGACCAGCAGGCCAGTGGCTTTCAGATCGTTGACCACGTTGGCCAGGTCATCGTTGTAGGCACTTTCGCCCATCACATCTGCCGGGGTCAGCTTGACGTTGAGGCGCTCGTAGGTTTCCTGGCAGTGCGACAGCGAGATGTCCTTGAAGCGTGTCCACAGGGCCAGACACTCGGCATCGCCTGCCTGCAACTTGACCACCAGGCCTCGCGCCCGCTCGGCGAACTCTTCGGATTCGTCAAAGCGCTGCTTGGCGGCGCGGTAGAAGTTTTCCAGGTCGGACAGCTCGTCGCTGGTCGCCGGTTTTTCCTGTAGATAGGCCAGCAGCATGCCGAACTGGGTGCCCCAGTCGCCCACATGGTTCTGGCGAATGACTGTGTCGCCTAAAAACGTCAGAACGTTCGCCACGCCGTCGCCAATAATGGTCGAGCGCAAATGGCCAACGTGCATTTCCTTGGCCAGATTCGGTGCCGACAGATCGACGACCACGCGCTGTACAGCGCCCGCCTTGCGGACTGACAGGTGCGCGTCGGCCAGTGCAGCGTCGAGGCGTGCGGCCAGCGCCGCAGTGTTCTGGAAGAAGTTCAGAAAGCCCGGGCCGGCAATTTCGACCTTGCTGACCTGCTCGTCGGCAGGCAGGGCGGCGATCAGCTTTTCAGCCAGGTCCCGCGGCTTCATCCCGGCAGGCTTGGCGAGCATCATCGCGATATTGCTGGCGAAGTCGCCGTGCGTCTTGTCGCGGGCGTTTTCCACCTGAATCGCCGGCGTCAGCCCTTCTGGCAAGACGCCCTCGGTGACGAGACGGGTCAGGGCTTGTTGAATCAGCTGGCGAATGGTGTCTTTCATTGTGCTCTCTTCGACCGCAAGCGCGGTGGCGCTTCGATGCGCGGGTGGAAAAACTCTGCATTATCCGTTGCTCAAGCCTGCTTGCCAACGGCGTGGCTTAATAAAGATCCACCGGGTCCACATCCAGCGACCATCTGACCTGTCGTCCGCTGGGCATTTGCTCCAGCGCGAGCAACCAGGTGGCAAGCAATTTGTGCAGTGGCGCGCGTGCGCTGGACTGCACCAGCAGTTGCGCACGATAACGCCCGGCGCGGCGTTCCATCGGTGCCGGAACCGGGCCCAGCAGCTCGATGCCGCCTAGGCCCATTTGCGCAACCAGTTGCTCGGCGTCACTGCAGGCTTGATCGAGAAAGGCCTCGGCCTGTCCCGGCTTGTGCGCTTCGGCGCGCAGCAGTGCGAGGTGTGAAAACGGTGGCAGACCCGCCGAACGGCGCTCGCTCAAGGCCTGTTCGGCAAAGGCGAAATAACCCTGCTCGGTCAGCTGGATCAGCAGTGGATGGTCGGCCAGGTGGGTCTGGATGATCACCTTGCCCGGCTCTTCCGCGCGGCCGGCACGACCTGCAACCTGCACGATCAACTGCGCCATGCGCTCGCTGGCCCGGAAGTCACCGGAAAACAGCCCGCCGTCGGCATCCAGAATCGACACCAGCGTTACCCGTGGGAAGTGATGCCCTTTGGCGAGCATTTGCGTACCCACCAGAATGCAGGGCTGGCCGCGCTGGATGGTCGCGAATAACTGATTCATGGCGTCCTTGCGCGAGGTGCTGTCGCGATCCACGCGCAGCACGGGAAAGTCCGGAAACAGGATCGCCAGGCGCTCTTCGGCACGTTCGGTGCCCGCGCCTACCGGGCGCAAATCCACCTTGCCGCAGGACGGACACTGGCGCGGTACACGTTCGACATACCCGCAGTGATGGCAGCGTAGCTCGCCCGAGCGCTGGTGCACGGTCATGCGCGCATCACAGCGCTGGCAGCCAGACATCCAGCCGCAGTCGTGGCACAACAAGGTGGGTGCGAAGCCGCGACGGTTGAGGAAGACCAGCACCTGCTGACCTGCCGCAAGCGTCTGGCCGATAGCCTGCTGCATCGGCCCGGAAATGCCGCTGTCCAGTGGCCTGCTTTTGACGTCCAGGCGCATGAAACGCGGCTGTTGCGCACCGCCTGCACGCTGGTTCAGGCGTAACAGGCCGTAGCGGCCGGTGTAGGCGTTGTGCAGGCTTTCCAGGGACGGGGTGGCCGAGCTCAGGACAATCGGAATGTTTTCCTGACGCGCCCGCACCAGGGCCAGATCACGGGCGTGATAGCGCAGACCTTCCTGCTGTTTATAGGAGCCGTCGTGTTCTTCGTCGATGATGATCAGGCCGGGGTTCTTCATCGGCGTGAACAGTGCCGAGCGCGTGCCGATAATAATGTCGGCTTCGCCATCGCGAGCCGCCAGCCAGGCATCCAGTCGTTCGCGGTCGTTGACTGCCGAATGCAGCAGCGCGATGCGGGCATTGAAGCGCTGTTCGAAACGCGCCAGGGTTTGTGGCCCCAGGTTGATTTCCGGAATCAGCACCAGCGCCTGTTTGCCGGCCTCAAGCGTTTCGCGGATCAGTTGCAGATAGACTTCAGTCTTGCCACTGCCAGTGACGCCAGCCAGCAAAAACGCATGAAAGCTGTCGAACCCGGCACGGATGGCTTCGTAGGCAGCGCGTTGCTCGGTGTTGAGCGGCAATTCAGGCTGGGCCAGCCAGTGTTCATGGCGTGCGCTGGGTGCGTGGCTGCGAACCTCGACATACACCAGCTCCTTGGCCAGCAGCAGGTTGAGGCTGTCTTTATTAAGCATCAGCTTGCTCAGCAACTGATGCGCCACGCCATGCGGGTGCTGGGCGAGGGTGGTCAGCGCTTCGCGTTGCCTGGGCGCTCGCGCGATGCGCGGGTCGCCGACGCTGGCGCCCGGTGCAACGTGCCAGAAGCGTTCCTGGCGACTTTCGGCCAGCTCGCCCTGACGCAGCAACACCGGCAAGGCCCAGCTCAGCGTGTCGCCCAGGCTGTGCTGATAATACTGCGAGGTCCACAGGCACAGCTTGAACAGCGCGGGCGGCAATGGCGCTTCGCTGTCGAGCAGGGCGATGGCCGGTTTGAGCTTGTCGGCAGGCACTTCGCTGTGGTCGACCACTTCCACCAGAATGCCGATCATTTCCCGTCGCCCGAATGGCACCCGCAGACGCATGCCAGGCTGCAAGGCGCTACGCGACACGCCCGCAGGAGCGCGGTAGTCGAACAGGCGGCGAAGCGGCGAGGGCAGGGCAAGGCGCAGGATGGCGTCGGGCACGCGGTGTTTCCCTGTGATGATGAGTGATGACGGAGGCGCGATCTTAGCAGACGACCGGTGTGAAGGTTCGCTTGCGTCGTTGCAATTGTCTGGTACTATCCGCAGCCTATTTCCGTGCGGTATTCAACAATAGTGTTGGATGGCGGCGCGTTAGACCGAGGAAGTACCGATGAAAGCTGATATCCATCCAGTTTACGAAGCCATTGACGCTACCTGCAGCTGCGGCAATGTCATCAAGACCCGTTCCACCCTGGCCGCTCCGCTGAGCCTGGACGTGTGCAACGAGTGCCACCCGTTCTACACCGGCAAGCAGAAGACGCTTGACGTTGGCGGCCGTGTCGACAAGTTCAAATCCCGTTTCGGTGCGTTCGGCGCTACCAAAGCGAAGTAAGACTGGCTGCCCCATGGGCATCTCCAGACTGCTTGAAAAGGCGCTCCTTGTGGGCGTCTTTTTTATGCCCGCGATTTGGGTGTCCGGCGCGCAGGCCTTCTGCCCGGCACCTGCTTCGTTGCTGGTTGCACAGGTGCAGCGCGTGGTCGATGGCGACACGTTGCGTCTGAGTGATGGCCGCAGCGTGCGGATGATCGGGCTCAACACGCCTGAGACCGGCAAGAAAGGCCAGTCTGCCGAGCCGTTTGCCGAGGCTGCGAAAAGACGTTTGCAGGCACTGGTGGATGAAAGCGGCGGTCAGGTCGGTTTGCGTGTCGGCCAGCAGGGCAAGGACCATTACGGTCTTACTCTGGCCAACGTTTACGATCGCAAGGGGGCAAACCTTGAGGCGCAGTTGCTCAGCGAAGGGCTGGGGTATCTGGTGGCCGTTGCGCCTAACGTTGCGCTGGTCGATTGCCAGCAAGTTGCCGAACGTGCGGCGCGGCAGGCGCAATTGGGTGTGTGGCGCGACTCGCCGGTTCAGCCCTCGACCAGGCTGAGCAAAAGCGGCTTTGCGATTGTGTCCGGTCAGGTCAAGAGCGTGCAGCGCAATCGCGGCGGTATCTGGATCGAGTTGCAAGGCTCGCTGGTCCTGCGTGTTGCCCCGGCTAACATGAACTCATTCGACACGGCAATGCTGGAGCGCCTCAAGGGCCGGCAGGTCGAGGCGCGCGGCTGGGTGGTCGATCGGTCCCGGCGCGGTGCTCTGAAATCAGGGCAGGCACGCTGGCTGCTGCCACTGACCCACCCCGCGATGCTGAGCCCGTCAGGTCGATAGATACTGCCTTTTGGCCAGTTGTCTGGTGATGGGTGGCCGGTTGTTCACGTTTCAGGCATCTAAGCGTAAAGTCTAATCCTGTGCCTATTGACAGCAGTGACTGGTCAGTCTTGTTAGGACTATGCATCTTGCGTATCCTCGGCGGTCCGTCTGTCCCACAGTAAAAAAGCGGAATCCAATACATGTCAGATTTGAAAACTGCCGCGCTCGAATACCATGCCAATCCTCGTCCGGGGAAGCTGAGCGTCGAACTCACCAAGCCGACTGCAACCGCTCGTGACCTGGCTCTGGCCTACAGCCCTGGCGTTGCTGAACCCGTGCGTGAAATTGCCCGTGACCCCGAGCTGGCTTACAAGTACACCGGCAAAGGCAACCTGGTAGCAGTTATTTCCGATGGCACCGCTATTCTCGGCCTCGGCGATCTGGGCCCATTGGCCTCCAAGCCGGTCATGGAAGGTAAAGGGGTTCTGTTCAAGCGTTTCGCCGGTATCGACGTTTTCGATATCGAAGTCGATTCCGAAAGCCTGCAGGCGTTCATCGACACCGTAAAGCGTATCTCCATCACCTTCGGTGGCATCAATCTGGAAGACATCAAGGCACCTGAATGCTTTGAAATCGAGAAGGCACTGATCGAACAGTGCGACATCCCGGTTTTCCACGATGACCAGCACGGCACCGCTATCGTGACTGCTGCCGGCATGATCAACGCACTGGAAATTGTCGGTAAAACCCTCGATTCCGCGAAGATCGTCTGCCTGGGCGCTGGCGCTGCAGCCATCTCCTGCATGAAGCTGCTGGTGAGCATGGGCGCGAAGATCGAAAACATCTTCATGGTCGACCGTACCGGCGTCATTCACTCTGGCCGTACCGACCTGAACCAGTACAAGGCTGTGTTCGCTCACGCGACCGAGAAACGCTCGCTGACCGATGCGCTGGATGGCGCTGACGTATTCGTGGGCCTGTCAGGTCCTAATATGTTGAGCGCTGAAAACCTCAAGCTGATGGCCAAGGACCCGATCGTGTTCGCCTGCTCGAACCCGGACCCGGAGATCTCCCCGGAGCTGGCTCACGCCACCCGTAGCGATGTGATCATGGCGACCGGCCGTTCGGATTACCCGAACCAGGTCAACAACGTTCTGGGCTTCCCGTTCATCTTCCGCGGTGCTCTGGACGTTCGCGCCAAGCGTATCAACGAAGAAATGAAGATCGCTGCAGCCAACGCCCTGCGCGAACTGGCCAAACTGCCTGTTCCTCAGGAAGTCAGCGATGCCTACGGCGGCATCAAACTGGAATTCGGTCGTGAGTACATCATCCCGAAACCAATGGACACCCGCCTGCTCGGCTTGATCGCCGATGCAGTTGCCAAGGCAGCCATCGAGAGCGGTGTTGCCACCCTGCCGTATCCGAAGCACTACCCGCTGACCAGCGTGGACGATGTGTTCAAGGGCTGATCCTTGATGCAATAAAAAACCCCTGCAGCGATGCAGGGGTTTTTTATGCCTGGAATTGAGATTATCGTTCCTCACGCGCCGGCGTGTGAATGCCCTGGGTGACGCTCTGCATCACAAATCTGCGCAGCGCCGCTGAATCAAAAGAGGACGCGGAGCGTCCAGAACGGC